>CAZDYZ010000744.1:0-11027 GCA_964509525.1 uncultured Acidobacteriaceae bacterium | reverse complement strand
GAACGATCGGATTCAGCGAAATGCGCCCCAGCATCCTGGCCGTCGGATCGCCCAGTCGGTTCGCCATCCAGGCGTGCGCCGACTCGTGGACGCAGATAGCGAATAGCAAGACGATAACTTCGAAGAAAATATCAATCGGATTTAGGTGCATTGCAGCTTACTTCGATACTAACATGATGGAATCTTGTGTAGCGGAGACGATGTAGGGTTGGCTGTCAGGATTCAGGGTCGAAGGCACAAGCGTTAGCCTTGGCGCAAGGTCACATTCCCAAAACTTGCCTGCCCCCACAAGAACGAGTGCCTTGGATAGCTAAAGCCTACCCCGACCACAACAGGCAAAGGCCCAGCTGAAGTCTACCTCTCGAAGTAACGACTTCTCACGGACTGACATAACTACTGCTGCGTCACCCGCACCCGCCCGGCTTCCACGATGGCATTTTCGATTCGCAGCGGCAATTCAAAGGTACTGGTGACGCCAACGTTAGGATATCGCGGCGTGAGGTAGCGCTGGGCGAAGAACTGCAGCGCTATCTGTGGCACTTCAATGTTGTCGAGATAAGCCGATTGTACCCGGATCGTGCCTGTTCCTGCAGCGCCCCACGCCTGGGCAAGGATGTGGACATCATGTGTTCCGCTGAACAGGCTGAGCAGAGGGTTCGCAGCGCCCCTCCCCTGGGTAATGGCCTCGAAGTCAATCTCGGCGTGGCCGTCAATTATCCCCGGCTGTGAAGTGAGCCGAACATTGCTGACGCCCTTGGGTAGCTTTACGCCACCCTCGTTGAAATACGCGTTGGCTTCGCGCTCAGTGAGTTCAATTGGCTTGGGATCAGGTTTCGTTTTTGCCGCGTTCCTCTTCAGGTATTCAAGTTTCTGTTGCATGCTCAGGAATTCGGCCGAATGAGCATCGTGCTCCGCAAGCAGTCCGCGGGAGGCCGACGTCATCACCAGCAGCATGGCCAAGGCGAAATGACAGGCGGAAGGTCTACGAACAAAAGGCAAGGGTGTTCCCTCAGTGGCTGGAACCGGGTTTGAAGGTAGTGACAGTTCTAGCATGGGCGTGATTCTTGTACTTTCTACTCAACGTCGAAGCGGTGCGGAGTCTTTTTCCGCCCAGCAAACTCGAACTGAGAGGTACTCGTGTGAAGACATACTGTAAGCCCGAGAATCTGAGTTGTTCTGCTTTCAGGTAAGCGCAGCGCGTCATCGCTGTGCTACCTCGGCGGGTGGCGAAGTAACGGCTTCAACGCGCGGCCTATCGAGCGTGCCGGAGATAGCATAAGCCCGCCCGCCCGCCCGCTCGAAGCGAATGTCAAGGTCTCGCTCGAAGGATGCAGTACCCTTCACCTCGTAGCCTCCGCCCACCGATTGCAGCTTGCAGTCGGCCAGGGTGAAGATTCCTTTCTTCAGGCTGACAATGCCGACGAAATCCGAGAACGAGATGGGAATGCCCCGGCTACCGAGCATGACATGCCGCAATGTACCGCCATTCCAGGTGAAGTCCGCGGAGCCGGTGGCTGAGTCCCGAAGAGCCGCTGGGCTCAAGCCTGCCATGGCCAGGCTGTATTTGGCGTCTACTGTCCCAGTAGCCCAGTTGTCGTGCATAAGGGATGCGAGCTGCGTCATTGACAACCGGATCACATTTCCGGAGCCGAAGAACCTCGGGGGTGAGGTAGTGAAGTCGGCGGTCCATTCGCCGCTGTGGTGTCCTCCCAGGATGTCACCGCGAAAATTGATAAGGCGCAATCTGCCGGCATCGAGTTCAACCGTCCCAGTGACATCGTTGGCAACCGCTGTTCCTATCTCAAATCGCGCTACTGCGATACGGCCGCTGGCTCGCAGCTTCAACAGCGCGTCTTCGCGGCGCTGCCAAGGAGCTAGCAGGTGGTACCAGGGCTCATGGCGAGAGCCTGGATGCACGAGACGATTCAGACCAGTCAGGGAGGCATCATTGAAGCGTCCGTCAAACCGGAGGACACAGGTTTCGGGAGCTGTACAGTGCACCGGGAAGCTAGCCGATCCGCTGATCTCGGGACCCTGGGCGAAGACTCCAGTGAAAGAGGTGACGTTCACGGCTTGATTGGCCAGCGTGGCGTCGGCTGACGCAATCTGCAGGGGAGCGGAAACGCCCTGCAGTTCCGCCGTTGCGTCGCGCAATTGCACTTTGCCCGACGGCACCGGAGGTGCGAACCCGACCCAAGTTCCGCCAATCTCGAGGTTAATTTGCGCGGCTCCTGCTAGACCGATCCCCGGCGTGCCGATGCCGAGCGCCTTGGCGACACTTACAAGCCGGGATAGCTCAGCCTCGCCGCTGAGGCTGACAATGTAGTGGTCTTGGTCGAATGCTGCAGTGGCAGTCGCCGGGGAAGTTGCGCCCAAAGTTAGGGGAAACGGCTTCACGACGAGCCGGAGTCCCGTTTTCATGGCAGGCTGAGCGAATGTGCGCGCGTGGCGTTTGCTTCTTCCAGGAGCAGAAGCCGCGCCAGGAACCACGAATTGCACTTCTCCGATTTCCAGATCTCGCTTCAGCACCTCGGCGTGCAGTGCGAGCTGTTCGCACCGTCCGCCTCCACCCCAAGTTGGTATTCCGCCGCGCAACTTGCGGACAGTAAACACGGCTTCCACATCGCCCGTTGCTGTCAGATCAGCCGGGAGGTCTTTCTTGGCGTGACGAGCAAGGGCCACCAATCGTTGGGCAGGTACCTGCTCCGCCGAGATGCCCAAATCATATGCTTCACCTGCCCATCCCTGCGCATTTCCCCGAACCCTGAGCACCCCCGGACCTATCGGGGACTCGCATTGCACGTTGTCCAGCACATCATCGGACGAAGAATACGTTGCGGTACAGTGAACCCGCATACGCAAAGCTTCGCCAAGCGCGATATCATAGCGGCGAAAATCATCCACCTGAGCGTCGAGCGTGATGCCCAATTCCGCCGGCGTGCCAGTCAGTGTTGCATTCGAGTTGACTGTGCCGCGCCAGCCTCGGTCGTGCCCGTAGACCAGTGTCGTGATCTGTCCAAGAGGACCCCCTGTCAAAGTGAGCTTGAGGTTGACCGGGGTCTTACGTACGATAGAGCCCCTTTGGAATCGTCCATCCAGCCTGAGTGTGCCAGTGTCGCTGATGCCAACGTCGGTGCGCATAGGGCGCGCCTCCAACCGTACGCCCCATTGGCTCTCCGAATCCAGCCAAAGTGCAAAATCAGCGTCGGTGAAAGCAAATGCTTTTTTTACCTGTCCTAATTTGAAGTTGATACGTCCAGCTGATGCTTCCACATATGGAAAACGGGGGCGAGCTTCGGGCCGCGTCTTCGTAGTTGGAGCCGACGCTGCCTGTGTCGTTCGTTCCACCAGTTCCTCCAGGTTCCAGTGACCATCAGAACGACGAACCAGGTTCAGGCTCGGGCTATCGAGGTCCAGTGTTCCAATCTCTAGCTGTCCTCGCCAAAGGGAGGTAAGACGTATGTAGGCGGTAACTGTTGCAGCGCGCAACATCGGCTCGCTGCCGTAGCTGGGATCCTCAGCGACGACAAAATTTGACAACGCGAGCGCCGGCCTCGGTAAGAGTTTAAGTTGGATGTTGGCGACCGACACTTCGCGACCTAGCGCCCGGCCTATCGAATCGGCCACCCGCTTGCGATAACGATTGACGTTGATGAATGGCGGAAGTAGGACTAACCCCAGCACGATCAGCAACAGGGTCGCCCACATTACCCGTCGTGACCTGCAGCCAGTCATCAGTGCACCACGTGGAACATCCGTGACCAGCGCGTCTTGTCAAAGAAATGGATAACAATGTCGAAGAACCATGCCAACCGATCAGCGAGACCCTGGCGCTGGTACTCATCACGCGGTGTTATGAACGACCAGTAGATGAACATTGGGCGTCCGATCACATTTTCGCGTGGCACAAAGCCCCAATAACGGCTATCGAGGCTGACGTCGCGGTTGTCGCCCATAGCGAAGATCTTGCCGGGCGGAACCACGAGGTCGCCGTTATGTACGTAAGAGGGAAGATCGAGCTTCCAGGCCGCGGTAACATCGTCGTATTCGCTAGCTGGTACGCTGGGGAAGTTATCGCGATATCCGTTGTAGTCACCTTTGCGGACCACATAGGGCTCATCAAGCCGTTGGCCGTTGCGATAAACCACCCCATCCTGCAGATGGATACGATCGCCGGGGATGCCCATAACCCGTTTGACGACGTAGAGCCCAGGCTGTGCCGGCGAGATGAAAACGAAAACGTCGCCGTGGCGTGGCTCGCGATACGGAATGAGTTTATCGATCCACTTGGTTATCGGGGCCAGCGTCATGCGATCGACGAAGACGTGATCACCAATCAACAACGTGTTTTCCATCGAGCTGGATGGAATTTCGAAAGCCTGCAGCGCAAAGGTAATGATGAACAAGCCAGTCACGATGACGATAGCCATGGAGGCGATGAATTCCGGAGTGGTTTCCTTGGGTTTCTCCGGTTTTTTCGGCGTCGTCGCCCGCTGAGTCTTTGGGGGGGGCGTCCTCAATAAGTTCTTGGTTGTAGACAAATGAATTTTCCTCGGTTTAGGGTCTCCGAGCTGTCTCTTGCCGGAACCGCCATTGACGTGCGATGGTGCCCCAGAACTTACATCTGGGGCCATGTATACTTCGCCCATTCGGAGCTATTGCCAAAACGGCCTCCAACCACAACCCCACTAAGTACGCAGTTCTGGGCACAATCTAATGGGTCTGCTTCAACCCAGCTCGCAAAAGCAACTCCGAAAACTACTGCACCGTTCGCAGCATGCGGCGCCAACGCAGTCCGGCAACCAGGTTGGCTACATTGTGGGCCAAACTCGAAAGTCTATCAGATGGCAGATCGCCGGCAATGACCGGGGTCGTACGGTCCATCGACCAATAAATCAACAGCGGACGGCCGACGATGTTCTCATCAGGGACAAAGCCCCAGTAGCGCGAGTCATAGCTGTCATCGCGATTGTCCCCGAGGACAAAAAATGAGCCCTCGGGAACAATTAGTTCGTGGTCATCCAGCAGTCTTTGCGCCTGTTGAAACCACTTGGCCGAGATCTTGTCGCCGTAAAAACCACCGTCGGGGAAATTGTCCCTGAACCTGTCACGCTGCGTCCAGTTGAATGTAGCGTACGCGTCGTCCTGCCGGACGCCATTTACGTAAACGTGTTTGTTGATGAGCCGTACACGGTCACCAGGAACAGCTACGACGCGCTTCACGAAATGCTGCTTAGGGTTTATGGGATAACGGAAGACAATTATGTCCTGCCTTTGTATGCGATGGTAGGGGAGGAGCCGTCCCCAAAGGCGTGAATGTCCGTAGTGGACCTTATCAACCAGAAGATAGTCCCCGATGAGCAGTGTTTTCTCCATCGACTCCGACGGGATCTGAAACGCCTGCACGACGAAGGTTATGACGAACACCGCGATGACGATCGTGGTGACTAGCGACTGCAACGACCCCATGCTGCCGGAATGGCTGCTGACTAGCTTTTCCTTTCCCCCGGGTTTCGGCCCTGTGGAAAGGACGATAACTTGTGAATCGGTGCCGGCTTCGCTCATTGGTGTTCAGATGACTCGCTAGGAGAATCGGGGGACGCACCCCGTAGACCTGCTTCTAGTGATTGTAGATACTCCCAGGCCATGCGTGCGGCCCTCTGCTCGGCCAGCTTCTTGGTACTTCCCTCGCTGCGGCGGACAAAGCCTTTGTCTCCCTTGGCCGATGCAGCAACCTGTGCCTCCATGGTAAAAAGTTTGCGGTGGTCTGGGCCTTCCTCCTTGACCAGAATGTAGCGGGGCTGCGGACGTCCGCTGGCGTGTGCCGCCTCCTGCAAAGCCGACTTGTAATCCATCACCGGCAGTCGGCTGTCGCCGAGCTTGTGGACTTCAGCAAGTTCGGGTTCGAGAATCGCCTTCAAGATGAACTGATGTGCCTGCTCCATTCCCGCATCCAGGTACAGTGCGGCGATGATCGCCTCTAGCGCGTCTGTCAGCAGGGCGCTCTTACTCCGCCCTCCGCTTCGTTCTTCTCCCCTGCCGAGGCGCAGAAACCGTCCTATCCTCAGCGCTCGAGCAGGACGAAGTAAGTGACGTGCGCTTACCAGGTGGGCTCGCAGCTTCGACAGTTCTCCTTCATGGTATTCGGGAAAACGGCGGAATAGTTCCTCACTGACTGCAAACGACAGCACCGCGTCGCCCAGAAATTCCATTTGTTCGTTGTCGGGCGCGAGCGACGGATCGCCGCCGGGAGTATTCTGCGATTCCACTTCACGCGCGTAGGACGCGTGGGTAAGGGCCTGCTCCAGCAGGCTGCGACGGCTGAAGTGATGCCCAAGGGCCTGCTCCAACAGGGAAAGATCGTAAGGATCATTGGTGGTTGATGTGTGCCTCAAGTCCCCTCGACGACTGCCTTAGCCGTGCTTACCCGGTTTTCGCGAATTTTCAACCATCTTTTCAATGCGGCGGTGTAGCCGGTTGAGATTGCGTTGTCGGCTGAGTCGGCGGCTTCGTCGGAGCGGGAGTAGCTGGCGGCGTCGCCGGGCTGGAAGTCGATCCAGCATCGATCAGTTTTTGTACACGGGCTTGTTGCTGCTTTGCCAGGCTCTGTGCAGTGCTGCCTTGCGGCGCGTATTGCACCGCCTTGTTCGCCGAATCCAGCGCCTGCCGATACTGCTTCAACTGGTCCTGCGCCACCGAAAGCCGCAAGTAAATCACTGCCTCCGGGTTGGCCTTGCTGGTATCTGCGGCTTTCAGCAAGGCCTGCTCCGCGGCAGCAAAGTCCTTCTTGTTCATGTTCACCATGCCCAGGGTGTCATAAGCCATGGTCAGAATACTTGCTTTCGCCGCGGCAATCTTTTCCGGTGGAGCCTTAGGAGGCACAACCAGACCGGTATTAATGTTGTCGATCGCTGCCTGCGCATCCTTGGCGGCTTCGCCCAGACGCTGCTCGCGATCAAGGTCGGTATCGCGCGTAATCTCCGCCAACGCGGAAGCGACCTGTACCAGCGGGACTGGGTTGGTCGGATCGGCGGCTATGGCCTTCCTGCCCGCTTCGATTACCTTTTCGCCGTTGTTAGCTTGTCCATAAAGGCCCATTGCACGAACGTACAGGGTACCTTTCATCTCGCTATTGGGGTACTTCGCGGCAAAGGCGTCAGCCGCAGCTTCCATTTCCGTAGGGTCGGCCTTGGCAGAAGCATCCTGGTAGGCCTTCAATTCATCCTGTGTTTTTGCTTGTAGCACTCGATTCCCACCGCTGGAAGGCGGGGCTTGAGCGTTGCCGGGAGAAGCGCTCGGTGCGCCGCTTTGCCCCTGAGGCTGACCGCTCGGGCTGGCATCCTGGGTTTTAACGGGAGTGGTCTGGGCCATCGCCATGATCGCGGCCAGGATCATTGCCAGACTTGTCACACTCGATTTCATTCTCTTGTCCTTTCCAAATGTACGGAGGACCGCCCTCGGTTGATGGTCCTCGATGAATGAAACTATTGCTCTCGCGCCTTAGTTGCTGGTGGCTCATATGGTTCTTTTAAGCCGCGTTCCGCCGCACTCTTGGTATCAGCAGACCCATCACCGGTATTGAGGGCCGCCTGATAATGTTCAACGGCCGCTTCTCGCTCTTCCTGCAGGTCAAGAATGCGCCCCAAATATATGTGACACCACGCCGCCACACGAGGATCTTTGGTAGTGCCAAGCGCCTTCTGAAAGTTCGCCTGCGCACTCTGCATATTACCGGCCAAACTCGCGGCTCTGGCCAGCACGAAGTAGGCCAGGTCGGGATCTTCATTCGCAGCCAGTGCCGCGTGTGCCAGCTTCTCCGCGGCAGCCGGGTTACCGCTGGCGAGCTCGCGTTCAGCTAGAACCACATTTTTTGGGTGCACGGGTTTGGCTGCTTGCACCACCTCGGGTTGGGCTTCTGGAGCGAATTTCATCTCGCTGGCCAGCTTCTTCTCGTGGTCCACATCAATGTTGTGCAGCCAGTCGGGAAAGGCGTTCTGCAGGCCGGTAGTCTCTTTCTCGAAATCACGCAGCCTCTCGTAGAAGTAGCTGGTAAGGACGAATCCTTCTGCCTCGTCGGCCTGCACTGTCTCCTGTCGGTTCCTAGCAGACAATTTGGGATCAGCTTGGGTGCGCACTTCGATGGCGCGAATCAAGCACTCAACGACGAGCAAGCCGGTGTCCAGCTTGTAGTCCTCCGACATGGGCGCCTTTTGCAGGGGTACGAGGATTGGCTTCAGCCGCTCCAGAGCCGTGGCACGTTTCGCGATCAACGGATCAAGTACAAAATGCAGGTAGGTGTGCCGAATAGCATCCATGTGCACATTGGCACTAGCAGGAGACACCACGAGGTAGTAAGAATCCTGAAGATAGTTGCGCGAGTTGACCTGCCCTGGTGCGCTCATTGGTTCCAGATAGATGGTGAAGGTGCGACCCAGGTACCCCGCTAGCGGCATCCGCAAATAAGTGTCTGTCGAGCCGATCATCTTTGCTACCGGCCCATGGTATTCGTCAATCAAAGCAAAGTATTGGGGCCGGTGTTTTAGCCAGATAGAGTGCAGCTTCGCAGCTGCGTAGTACTGCTTCAGCAATGGCACGAAACCCAGCACGTACGTTGAATCCGGTGGCAGGTCCGATTCCTTCATCTTGGGAGCGAAGTCGGGAGGATCGCCGAGGTTTAGTGCCAGCGACACGTATTGGGCCAGGTCATGCGCGCTGTCGCCTTGCTGGTGGTCGTGATAAAAGCGGCACATTCGCGACGCAGCGTCGGCCGCTTCCGGAGACCTACTCGCTTCAACGAGATCACTTCTTACTGCCATGCGGATGGGCGACGAGGACTGCAGTTCGGCATCATAGCCGCAGACGTTCATGGCCGAAACTACACTAAACAGCACCTCGCTGACGTCGAGTGTGGCTTTAGACTGGGCCATAGCCGCGCGAGTTAGCGACGCCAGCACGAATGACACAAGGAAAATTCGGAAATACCGCAGTAGAGCCTCCAGCCTTTAGCTCCTAGCCTTCAGTCTTAGCTTACTGGCAATCTGTAGCGCACAAGATCTTGGATCGCTAAGCGCTAACAACCAAGAGCCGAATCTCGGCAGGGAATCAGTAACTCCAGTTTACGAGCGGATATTGCAGCGCGCAAATCTCAGAACATCAACGGCAGCCGATTGGGCCGCAATTTGACCTGCCTTATCCCTTGACCTGCACTTTCGAGAACGAGAGGACCACCCGGCTAGCGGTGGGCTGTCCGAAGGAAGTAGCAGGATAGAAGGTGGTGAAGATCAGCAGATTCTTCAATTCCGGCAGTATCGCTTGGGCGTCCTCGGGAGCCGAGAGGATGCGGTAATCCTGGACTCGGCCGTCCGGGCCGACGTAAGCTTCTACGACCAGCGAATCCGCGTTGCTCGCCCCCATCGACAACTCAAACGGAGTAAACTGCAATTCCGCCGGGGTGTATAGCATGGTCGGGACATCGTTAGCTGCTCTCATCTGTCCGGAATACAGAAAGCTGATCAGCAGTCCGAAAATAATCAACGTGGTTACCAGGCCAGCGGTGGCAGGAACCATCACTGCATTGAACGCATTGACCCAGCGAATGCGCCACGATTCCAACCGTGACCGCTGCATGCTCGCAATCTCCCGCGACACAACCACCCGGAGCCTCAGGGCCAGATCGGGAGGCGCAGCTTTTCGTCTCAGCGATCCCACCAGCGTCTGCGTCTGCCGCATCGACGCATAGCGTGCCGCACACTCTAGGCAACTCTGCAAGTGCGCATCCACTTGGGCCAACTGGCTGCGTGTCGCTTCGCCATCCAGGCACGACGACATGAGTCCCTTCGCAACGAAGCACTTCATGGTATGACCTCGATCTCTTGACTACCCATCGAGCCGCCCTTGCGACGTTTCTTATCCCTCGCTACGGATTGATCCAGACCGAACGCCCCCAGGTGACGTTCCAGGTGCTTGCGTAACGCTTCACGTCCGCGCACCAAGCGGGACTTCACTGTTCCCAGCGACGTGCCCATCACCTCCGCAATCTGCCCATACGACAACTCCTCAACGTCGCGCAGGATCACTGTCGTGCGATAAGGTTCGGACAGCGCCTTCAACTCGGTTTCCACACGCTCCCGTAATTCTTCGTCGTAGACATTCTGCAGTGGAGACTTGCCCTCGTCGACCAGCATGTCTTTCAGGCCAAGTGAGGAATATTGTGCGCCAGCTGCGGGCTCGATTGACGTCTCTTGTATTTTGTGACGAAACCACCAACGTCGGTGGTTCGAAGCTTCATGCACTGCAATGCGGTAAATCCACGTCTTCAAACTCGAATCAGAGTTGAAGTTCTTGATCCCGCGCAAGACCTTGATGAAAACTTCCTGGGTGGTGTCAGCTGCATCAGAAGGGTCGTCCAGAATGCGGTACACCAAGCTGTATACCGGCTGGTTGTAGTGTGCGATGAGCCATTCAAAAGCATCTTCCGATCCGGCCTTCAATTCGGCTACGATCGCCGCTTCCGCGGTGCGGACACCCATCGCACTTGCGAGGTCACTCACCACTGTTACTCCCGCCATGGGGTACCTCAATGATAACTAGAATCGAATCCTGCAACAACCGTCCGCAGCCACCTCGGCCTGTTCTCAGCAACTATCCTGCAAGTCCTGCGCCTGCCGTTACGGCGACAACGTTCCAGCTGGTCAGGACCCAAGAAAATAGACTCCGGAAAGTTGCCAAATGTTCCCATCAGCAGTCAGCTTCAAAATGACACTCAAGCAACCAGAACAGCCGTCGTCCCCGTTTGGCTAAGAACCCAAGTGGGAGAGCGTCGGTTGACCAGGAGCCGGTTCTTGCCAGGGCCTAAGACCTTGGGGGGGTGCTGCTGTTGCTGGGGTTCGTGCCGGAGGCATCGGGTTTGGAGCCACCGCCGGTAGGGGCGCTTTTCTTCTTCTTGGTGGTGCTTTTCTTTGGCGGCTCGTTGTCGTCCACTACAATCTTCTTGGGCGGGGCTATCACAGCCGCCGCAGCCGCCGCCT
>CAZDYZ010000743.1:0-12924 GCA_964509525.1 uncultured Acidobacteriaceae bacterium | reverse complement strand
GGCCCCACGCACCACGGGCTATTTGACATCAGTTATCTGCGTGGAATCCCCAACATCATTCACATGTCGCCAACAGACGAGGATGAGCTGGCGGACATGCTTTACACAGCCATGCTGCACGACGGTCCCGCAGCGGTGAGGTATCCGCGCGGTACAGGGCCGGGGGTGGCGATTAAGGAGCACCCCATTGCGTTGCCGATTGGTAGAGCAGAGGTGATTGAGGATGGCGACGACGTTGTCTTTCTCGGGTTGGGTCCGCTGCTGCTGCTGGCACAGGAAGCAGCCACTCACGTGCGCCGCGCCGGGTATTCAGCGGCGGTCATCAATCCGCGATTTACCAAGCCGCTGGACCGGGCTATCCTGGCGCAGTACGCGCGGCACGCCACAGTCTTTGTTACGCTCGAAGAACATGTCTTAATGGGCGGTTTTGGCAGCGCGGTGCTCGAAGCGCTGAACGAGATGAGGCTGGAGGTGCCAGTGGAGCGCATCGGCTGGCCGGACCAATTCATCGAGCATGGCAAGGTGGACAGCCTGCGCAAGCTATACGGCATTACGGCGGAGGCGGCGACGGAGCGCGCACTGATGCACTTGAAGCAATCTCGCCGGAAGATGCTTGTCTGATGCGGGTGACGAATCGCGAAGAAAATTCACGTGACCGTCGCGCGGACAATGCAAGGCCGGAGGCTCTCGCACAAACCGTAAGAAGCTAGAGAGCTCAGGTGTCCTGCCCAGAAGCTGCTTGCAATGCTGCGAGTATCTTTGCCGGGATATCGCGCGGCTTCGTGGGGCACTTTGTTCGCTTCAATCAGAACAGTTCACGTTCTTGCTTCTCAGCGATTATCAGCTGCCGTGTGGCGACCCTTCAGCATCTCCGCGGCGAATAATCCGAGGGTCTTGAGTCGTTTATAGAGCTCTTGCTTGTCATCGTCGCTCAGAACTGACATGGCCGCCTCCAGGTCTTTGGCATGTTTCTGATACGCCGACTTGATCAGTTGTCTTCCTTCCGGAGTCAGTTCGAGCAGGCGAGCACGGCGATCTTCGCGCATCGCCCTACGCACCAGCAGCCGCTTATCCTCAAGGCGATCCACCGCGGCGGTCATCGATCCACTCGCAAGCAGCACTTTGCTCTGGATCTCCGAAATCGTTAGCGGGCCTTCGTGTAACAGCGCCTCGAGCACCATAAAGTCGCTCAAGCAGATCCCTGACGCGACCATGCTTTGGTCGACTACAAGGTTGAGCGCACGATAAGACCGTGCGAGCACCAGCCATAGTCGCGGTGCGGTCAGTTTTGTTAGGTTGCTCACGTTTCAAGCCCTCTCGCTTGCGCAGCTTCAATCACGCGTGTGATGCTGCGGAATTGAGACCTCTGCTCGACGACAGTACGCGATCCACAGACGCAGCTCCACCTCCCTTGATGATGAGAAAAGCAGCTATCGCCAGGACCAGCAGGTGATATTCAAAGCCCTCGCCCTTCTGCGTCCCTGACCAGTTCATGAAAAATCCAACATGGCGGTGGACCATGGCGACGGCAACGACCATGTTTGCTGCAATTCCGAAAGCAGCTATCCGCGTCAACAAGCCAAAAATCAAACCCAAGCCGCCGAAGAATTCCGCGCAGATGGCCAGAAAAGCGAAAAAGGCTGGGATGTGCATGGTTCCAGTGAAAAATTGCATCGTGCCGTTGAAGCCATAGCCGCCGAACCAGCCCAGCATCTTCTGTGCGCCATGGGCGAAAAATACGATACCGAGCATCAAGCGGAGCATTGTTGTGGCAGTGTTGTCGTCGGTAGCGATCAGTTTACGAATCATTTTGTATCCTCCGTCAGTGTCAGCATCATGGGTGGTTCGACTGGGGCATAGGTCTCAGCCGGCAGAGGAACTAGTCATGTGGATGGATTGTCCTTAACTAAAGATTCTTTATTTCGAAATAAATCGCCAGAAACTGACGGGCACGCAGCTCAAATTTCTGCTCTCCAGACTCTGTGGAAGTTCTGGAGCAGCATTGCTTCATCTAGTGATATCGAATCCGCACCGCGTCTATAAGCTCATGATTCTAAAATCTTAAGCGGAACAGTCGCTAAGCTTGTCCAAAGCGCGAAAAGGATTTCGAGGGAGACCTTGGGCGCTGGCGGAAGTCGTGGCAGCTGCTGCTGGCAGCGCGGATTCCGGATCATGTATCTCGAAAAGCGTATCGATTCGGGGGGAACTCAAGTATCCTCATTGGAGCCTATGTCACTCGTGTCATGTTGAGCCGTGTCTCTACCTCGCTGGGCCGCTTGGTTAGAAGGAAGACAGCTTTTTTGCTATTGGAGGCCCGGAATGCGGGAAAAGGGGTCAGACCAAAATCGCCATGGTCCGGTTGCGCGACTATCGATAGACGTGAGCTAACCTTGAATGCGGATCTTAACTTGCTTGGGCATTAGCGGAGAATGATCTGCCGTTGAAAAGACTTGAACTTGATTGGGAGAGCGCTATGAGAAAGAGTGTCCCCACGATTTTCGTTTCTGTATTTGTGTTGGCGTCCGTGAGTTGCCTTCTGGCTCAACAAGCTATTGTTCGCAGCAATGCAAATCTTCGTTCTCAGCCTGGCACCAGCCAAGCTCCTGAAGCACAGCTGAAAGCCGGCGATAGGGTGACGCTGCTGGACCTGACTCCGGAGCACGGGTACTACCAGGTAAGAACTCAGGATGGAAAGGAAGGTTGGGTATTTTCAAGGTCCATCAAGATAATCGCCAGCCCCTCGTCGTCGGAGCCTGCCATCAACCCTGAAACAACTACTCAGGGGAGTTGCGATGAAAGTTTATGGAATCACGTTTACAATCCCACTCGCCTGATCGTGAAGCAGCAGTGCATTACGGTCACAGGTACGATCGTTGACGCAACCAACGGAAAAGAACCGGACGGCGTACGACACGAGGCCGATGCAGATACTCACGGCTGGCTGAAGCTCGATGCTCAATTCGAGGACCTATTAAACCCAGGGAATTTGAGCAATGAGGGTGGAAACCTTGTGTTTGAGATTGTCTGCAAGTTTGTCCCACCGACCCAGGAGGATGCAAAGCCCGCTTGCTCCAACTATACAAGCCCACTAAAGATTCCACCTATCGGGTCGCACGTACAGATTGTTGGAAGCTATGTACGTGACACCAACCACGCACAGTGGATGGAAATTCACCCGGTAACAAGCATAACAGTTATCCCTTAGCCGCAAATTCTATGATTTCAAGACAGAGTAATCGCATCGGGGAAACGACAACTCTAAGGGCCTACGGGGCTTCTATTCCGCACCTTATGTGAGCATTAAATCAGCATGAAGTTTGCGGCGTTGGCATTCGATCTTGTGAGATTCCATAAAGCCGACGGCCAGCTTGGACACGCGGAACCAGGTTCTGCTGTGAGAGACCCTTCCTCTATTGGCAGAAATCAGCTACCTTCTTTATTTCGGTAACGCGCAGGGTCACAGGCTTAGCGTCTGACGACGACTTCTTTGGAGATTTCACGGTTCCGGTTACTTGCACCAGCTTCCCGTTGTAGCCGAACATGGTGTTGTGGTCACCTTTCAGCACGTACCGATCGCCGTTGTGCGTGGACAGGCTGAAGCCTCCATTGACACTCATCAAGCATCCCGATACGGTGATCGGATTGCCCCCAGTCTGCTGTCCAAAACCTAGCGCCGAAGACAAGCCAAGAAAAAGAACGATAGAAAGATTTCGCATCCCCAAGCCCCGGGTCCAAAGCAACCAATCGGCTGTTTCCACACTCGAATTGTACTGCTCAAAGAATTGGGCGACCACACCCCTTTCAAGAAGTGGCTCTGTGGTCAAGAGCGCAGAATCTTCCCCCATGTATATACAATCTGACGAGGAGGGTGGGGTACGTTGCGGGAATATCGACGAAAAAAAGGGACATCAGTGATTGCGGTCCGTCTGGATCTTGAAACCGAAGGGTTCGCATACGAAAAATGGGGAAGTACACAGCGCTGCAAACGTGGGGACTGGCTCGTAAACAATCAGGGCGATGTCTATACCGTCGACGCGGAGACGTTTGAGCGCACGTATCGCATGGTGAGCCCTGGCGTGTACGAAAAGTGCACCGCCGTTTGGGCCGAAGAAGCTGCAAAACCAGGCGCAATCCAAACGAAAGAGGGCTCTACCGAATATGAGGCCGGGGACTATCTGGTCTTCAACGATCCTAATGGCAAGGACGGTTACGCGATGAAGAGAGGAACTTTCCATTCTCTGTACGAGTCTCTTGAGAAGTGATGGTCAGGTGATCTTTCCCGCGAATCAGTAGCGCGTAGTACCTATCCGAAGCGCTGTTCGTGCCCAATTGAAACGCCACCCACCGATATGCGGGGAAAAGGCTGAAGCCTTGATAGCTAAGTGGGCTCATTAGTTGAGGACAGCTCGTCACCATGTTGTCCCTGACGGCTCAACGGGCTAAGTCGGCGCTGGAAATTGCAGGATCGCCGGCGGCCAGCGAAGTCAACATTCGCCATTTGGACTTGCCACAGGCGCCCCGCCATCCTGGGCCGTCGAACCGCCATCCCCCTTGGGAACTGTACAAGGAGATCTTCCAGCAACTAGGACAACGCAAGGGCTGGCAGCCTGGCCCGCGAGGTAGGTGCCGAAAGCCACGCTTCACGACAAGGTGATCAGTCTCGATCATAACGTGGTCGATCTCTGGCCGATGGGCGTAGACTGGACCCTGTACTGCCATACCACGGAGCCGCTAAACTGCATCTGCTGTGTATCATCAGCGGATTTGCCCTCTTACGGGATGATACTGAAGCCAGGCAGCGTAGGATCCGCGTGCACCGGCAACCACACCAGGAAGCAGGAAGCCCCCTGGCCATCAGCCTAATAGACTGTTGAATCCACTCTAGGTGAAGCGCATAATTGAAGAGAGCCGGAGGAAGATGTGAGGAGTACAAGCATCAAGAGTGCAAAGTTAGCCGCGCGGAAAGTGTCAGTTTCATCACGTAAGAATGCTGGAAAACGATCGACTTCGGCGACGTTGAATCGTTCGACTTCGCGCGAGATTGCGAAGATCGCATCCATCCGGTCATTTCACAAGAGCCTGAAGGTGCTATCCGATCTTTATTCCTGAGTCCTGCAGGAGTGCATTCCAGAATCCTTAAATCCGAGCTCCAGAACTTTTTCCAGGATTGGCTGGACACCAATTTCACGTACGGTCTGATCGATCGTAATCAGCGACAGGCGACACTTAACGGGTTGCGTCGCAGTCTACCTGATGTGCTGAAAGAACTGAACCGTTCGGGCGAAGCCACTATTCGGGTAGACAAAGGCCCTGCAACTCTAACGATTGTTCCCCGGCTTGGGAAGGACCCGTCAACTGGCAAATTCACCCTGTTCGAATTCAAGTGGTCAGGCGTTCGACGGTCCCGCAGGCTACGGTGTTTTCTGGGACACCGATTCTTGCCAAGCATAACGAACTCACTGAGACTTAATCTCAGGTATGTTCTCGAGCCGTCGAATATTCAGCTTGTCTGGTCGGATATGGACATGTCCGCAGCAGGATTTTTCGGCAAGACGGTACTAGAGATCCGGCGTGCCGATTTCTGCATATTTGACAATCGCAGCGCCGATACCAAACCGAACGTCTACATCGAGGCGGGAATTGCCTATGTTCTCAAAAAACCCTTCATAATGGCCGACTACAGAAGCAACCATCTGCAGGTACCCAGTGACCTTCAGCACATCAACCGGATCTCATACAGTGACTACGCACACTTGACCCGGCAGATCTACTTCCGATTGCCTATTTTCCTTCGCAGTAACGGCCTTCGTGGTTTTCGCCGAGCCTAAGGGCGATGGCTTAGCGGTGGTGTTAAGGCAAGAGCGACAGTGCGCTGTGTGCAACAGTTGCCGCGACGAGACACAACCCCAGTCGCGGTCTTCCGTTTCACGATGTCAGACATGCTGTGATCCGTAAGTTGGTCTGCAGAGGCTAGCGAAAAGCTGGCCCATGCAGGTCAGTGGCCACAGAGCTAGCAGCCTGTCGGAACGGTGCGCCTTCTGTGAGACGCTGCCGCGGACGGCCAGCGTAGGTAATACGAACGACAGGAACACGAGAGCACTCCAGATTTTCTGAAGTCGGAAAACTCATGTGCATTCGTTGCCGTTAAACATCGCCGAGGGACCGGGTCCACTCGGCAGACACTAAGTAGGCAAGATCCGCGTTGGACAGCTATCAGCGACCGGAAGCAACCGACTATCCGTGTCTCACCTTACTGGCTTCCGCCTACGCGTCCCAGCCTTACAAAAGCAGGCTGTGTATTTTTTACACTAGTTACCATGGTTACCGAAGTAACGGTCTCGAGGCATTAGCGGGAGCTACTCCATCCACCTCTGTGGCATGCTCGTTGCGTTGCACCAGTTCTGTTGGGCTCGTGAGGCTTTCGGGCTGCCCTGGTCTGTTTCTCGTGGTCGGTCTTAGGGGGTAACGGAGGCTTGTCGAGCTTACGCCGGTGCGATTTTTGTGCTACTTCGGCTACACCACAAAGGAGACAATTTATGCGAGTGAAAGCGTTGGGGGCCGTGTTGGTGCTGGCGGCCCTACCTGCCTTCGCGCAGGATTCCAGCGAAGCGATACCTGTAACAGCTCACCACACCCATCCGATGCAGTTTCACAAAGTTCGTACCGATGGCACTGTCGAGAGCATGAACTGGAGCGGCTACGCCGTAACCGGGTCCAAGTTCACGGTGGCTGACGGCTCCTGGACAGTTCCCTCAGTTAACTGCAGCCAAACACCGAACACGTACGCGGCGTTTTGGGTGGGCCTCGACGGCTACTCCTCCAGCAGCGTCGAGCAGACTGGAACCCTGTCCCAATGCAATGGCACAAGCGCTGAGTATTACGCATGGTACGAATTCTATCCCAACCCGTCGTATGAGATCACAAGTGTTCCGGTTTCCCCGGGTGATCAAATCTCGGCATCGGTCACCTACAACGGCTCAGAGTTCACAACCAAGATAACAAACGAAACCACGGGAAAGTCCTACAGCAAAACTGCCCGCGTGCGTGGAGCTGCACGGTCGTCGGCGGAGTGGATTGCTGAGGCGCCGTGCTGTACCAACAGTGGCGGCATCCTGCCGCTCGCCGATTTTGGCACCGCCAATTTTGGAGAGGACTACACCGATGTAAGCGGCACGAACGAGGCGACCGATTCCTCGACGTCAGGACCGATCAGCGCTTTCGGCAGCAACGTCCAAGAAATCATTATGGTAAGCAGCTCGGGAGCGGATGAAGCCGTCCCATCGTCACTTAGCTCGGACGGGACAAGCTTCGATGTCGTTTGGAAGTCCGAGTGAGGTTGGGGCTGGCCGTCGCCGCTTACTTACATTGTAGGAAAGCAATAGACGACGGCCGTCTCATTCCTGTAGCAAATGTAACGAGGAAATCGAACTCGTTGCGTTGTGGCCTGTTCATTTAGCAAGCTGCTCGGGAGTTAGCCATACTTATTCTAGGCGAAGCCCGCTTCACTGCAATTCTTCGACTCAGCTGCCTAGGTATGTGGCGGTCAATACGGCATGCTGCCCGGCGCAAATTTTGCCAGAGGGCGTGAGATTACTTGTTGCGCTGGTGCGAAGGGAGACTGACGATTAAGAAGAGCGCCAAGTTCGCGCGTACCACCTTTTTTGCGCTGTACAAGGTTCGAACTCACCGAGTCGATGTTGTAGTAACGTAGCAGGGCCACCTCAGCAAATCTCGCAAACCGGACGCGTCGCGGCCTCGGCTCAATCCTCTTTCAGGACCTTGTCCCGGCCATGGGAGAGTGGGAATCGGAATAAAGGTACAGCTTATTTGATTTGGGGGCCGGTAACTCAGCGGTTGAGCCAGCCATCGCTTTTTCATCATCCCAGATAGCCTTGCGAGCGGCTGCGCTGATGCATGGTCGCTTTGTTCTGAGCCCACCACCTGTGAGACGACCGAATGCCTCGGCTTGCTCTCGTCTCGGAAACCCAATATAACTTGGAGCCAGTCTCTTGGAGGGCCCACATGGCTCGTAGCGTTTCCGGCTTCGTTACCGCCTTCGTTTTACTCGGTGCAGCCCTTCCACAACCACAGCAATCGCCGCTACCGGAGTTGCCGCCTGACATTCCGAAGGATGCGGTCATCCGTATGGTGCTGACGGACAGGACTCCTTCAGGCCAGGACGCAGTCTGGACGTCGCCTGACGGCGCCATCCACGAGTTCTTTCAGTTCAATGATCGCGGCCGCGGCCCGAAGATCTACACAACATACCGCCTCGACGCACATGGCCTGATCACATCAGAAGAATCCAAAGGCGTGGACTACATGAAGAGCCCGATCGAAGAGTGGTTTACGCTGGCATCGGGCGAGGCCGCCTGGAAGAACCAGGCGGAAAACGAAAAGCTGGCCAATGCTTCCGGCAAGTTCTACATCAACATAAATGGGGGACCCGAAGCCCTCACACTGCTGGCACGGGCCCTGTTGGCGACCCAAGGCGGCGAGCTATCAGTCCTCCCGAGTGGCACCGCGACAATCCGTAAACTGCAGTCGGTTGTAGTCGACAAAAATTACACCGCCACTCTTTACGAAATCAACGGTCTGGCATTCACGCCGAACTACATTTGGCTAGATGAACGGAAACAATTCTTCGCCAGTGTCTCGGGCTGGTCGTCGGTGATTCCCGAAGGCTACGAAGCCGAGGCGCCGAAGCTGCGGGACTCGCAAAGACAGTTTGAAGTCGCCCACGAAGCAGAACTGGCAAGACAGTTGACGTATAGACCTAAGGGCGACCTCATCATTACGAATGTCGCACTGTTTGACTCCGAGACAGGTAAGGTTGTGCCAATGCAAAGAGTTACGGTCCACGGAAACCGCATTGCCAGCGTAGAAGTCGACCGGGGACAGGCAACTCCAGGGTCGGCAACGGTCCTCGACGGCAAAGGCAAGATGCTCCTACCCGGCCTATGGGACATGCACGCCCACCTTTTCCCGGAAAACGCCTACCTGGACGTTGCGACCGGCGTCACCACCGTCCGCGACTTAGGCAATTCGATCGACGAACTCACGAGATTGCGCCATCAGATTGACAGCGGGATGCAGGTTGGTCCGCGCGTCGTTCTCGCCGGATTCATCGACGGACCCGGCCCTTACGAGGGGCCGGTCAAGGTGCTTGCTGCCACTCCAGAAGAAGCGAAACAGAAGGTTGATCACTATTTCGAGCTTGGATATGTACAAATCAAGATTTACAGCTCGGTCAAGCCGGAATTGGTCCCCATCATCGCCGCTGAGGCGCACAAGCTCGGAATGCGCGTCAGCGGGCACGTTCCGGCGGGAATGACAGCAACTCAGTTCGTGCTTGATGGCGCCGACGAAATTCAGCACATGAACTTTGTCTTCCTGAACTTCTGGCCTGAGGTGAAGGAGACGCGAACCCCTGCGCGCTTCATTGAGCCTGGTAAACGCGGCGCCGATTTGGATTTGAACTCGCCACAGGTGAATGACTTTATTGCGCTACTGAAGCAGCATCACACCGTGATTGATCCCACCATGGGCGTATGGGAGTCAACCTATACCTCAAGACCAGGCGAGGTGAGCAAGCTGGACGCGCCCATGTTTCCACGGCTGCCGGTGCAGGTGCAGCGGGGCATCAAGGCAAGTGGCGAGGCCCTGCCGGTTCCTGATTCCGCGACCGACAAGCAGTATCGCGCCTCTTATGCCAACATGGTCCGCATGGTGAAGAAGTTGTACGACAGCGGAATCCAGATTGTTGCAGGCACCGATTCTGGCAGCGGCTACGCCTTCGATCGGGAGCTGGAGATCTACAACGAGGCGGGAATACCAACTCGCGAAGTCCTTCGGATGGCGACGATCGAGGCAGCAACCGTTATGCGCAAAGAGAAGGAGCTCGGTTCTATCATCCCAGGCAAATTTGCTGACATGATTCTGCTGAGCGGTGATCCGACGACCAACATCAGCGATATTCGCCGAGTGGATGTTGTGATCAAGAACGGTGATGTTTACCGGCCCGCCGAGATGTATCCGGCCTATGGCATACGTGCAGAATGATCTGAGGCCGCTGTCACTGGCGTAAATAGACGAATGGACACAGCGAATCGGAGGTTTGGCCATCTGAAATGGATCTTTAACCGACCTTACTCCAACGAGATGCGCCAGGGGCTGCAAGTGCCGGGGTGGATGCCGGACCCTGCGAAGTTGTTCGACTACCGCATCAAACTGCGAAAGCTGTGGGGTAAATCCCCCGGACGACGCGGGTGTCGGTATGCCCACCTTGTGCCAGATCACCAGTTGGCAGCGGTCGAGCGGCTGTGCGAGACTGATGCTGCACGGAGCATAACAACTGACGCGAGAACTAGCACCGATGCGAAAACAGCGGTTGAAGCGGTGGCTCTCCAATAACTCTCCTGCTTTGTGTGGATTGCCGGTCATCTTGGGCCTGTAGCTTGGAGCAGGGGACTCATAATCCTGCAGCCATATCTAAGATGTGCCATTTTATATTTTGTTTTCAATAACTTGTAATAACTACACTGTGGAAATATCTGTGGATATCATGTGCTTTTTAGTCTTATTGGAGTACTTTGGACATACTTAAGACATACCGGCGATAGCGAATGGAATACGAAACTAAAGATTTAGAGGACAAGCGAAGAAACAGCAGACAAAGAAGCTGCCGAGGTCGGGAAGACTTCGCCGCCACTTTCAGAGGGCATCTACAGATACTAATACCCAGTATATTTTATGGTTGGTGGGGTCGAGGACTGCGCCGTTCACCGTGCGCGAGGACCGGTCCGCCACGCTAGTATGCGAGGACGGCAATGACAACGTCGTCTACACCCAGCCGATCGAATTCACGGACTTTCCGCTCACCGAAATCGCGCTCCGGTTCGCCAACAACGTGATCTATCTGCCGAGCGAGCACTGACGAGGCCCCTGCCCGCGCTGGCGCTATCCGCTGGCGCGGGTCTATTTCTCCTTACGGCGATTTACGCGATCGCCGCGAGGGAGTAACTCGTGCTGCGCCCGCCGCCGGCATCCTTAACGAGAATGCCTTTGCCGATCAGATCCTCGATGTCGCGCAAGGCGGTGTCCTGCGAGCATTTCGCCAGCTTCGCCCATTTCGACGATGTGAGCTTGCCTTCGAAGCCGTTCAGCAGCTGGTTGACGATCCTACGCTGCCGCTCATTGAAGGCCATGCCCGCCTGTTTTTCCCAGAAACGCGCTTTCCTCAGCACAGCGGCGAGGATTGTTTCAGCCCGGTCAAAGGCGCGGCCGAGACAATCGAGGAACCATTCGAGCCAGGCGGTGATCTCCAGATCGCCCTTCTGCGTCTTTTCGAGGATGTCGTAATACGCCTTGCGTTCCTGCCGGATTTGCGCCGACATGCTGTAGAAACGCTGCGGGCTCTTGTCGGACCGCGCCAGCATCATGTCGGCAATCGCACGGGCGATGCGGCCGTTGCCGTCATCGAACGGATGGATGGTAACGAACCACAAATGCGCGATGCCGGCCTTCAGCACGAGATCCGTGGAATCATCCTCATTAAACCAGGTGAGAAACTTCTGCATCTCGGCCCGCAGCTCTGATGCTTGCGGCGCTTCGTAGTGGACACGCTCTTTTCCCACCGGCCCTGAGACCACGGCCATTGGGTCCGCCTTGTCCCTGCGCCAGCCGCCGACAGTGATCTTCGTCATGCCGCGGGCGGTTGGAAACAGCGCGGCATGCCAGCCGAAAAGCCGTTCGCTCGTGAGCCGCTTCGCGTAGTGCTGCGTGGCATCGAGCATCATCTCGACCACGCCTTCGACATTCCGCTCCGCCGGCGTCAGCCCGCCGATATCCATCCCCAGGCGGCGCGCGATCGAGGAACGCACCTGGTCGCGGTCAAGGATTTCTCCTTCGATCTCGCTCGATTTGAGCACCTCTTCGGTCAGCGTCTGCAGCACCGCTTCCGCCCGGAACTGAAAACCGAGTCCCTCCATGCGTCCGATCAGGCGCCCCTGACGATGGCGGATATCGACAAGGTTCTTGGCCAACCGCGCATGATCCCAGCGAAAACGCGGCCAGTCCTTGAGCTCATGAATATAGCGTTTTAATCTCCGCATGATGTGCGTCGAATATAGCCCTTATTCACCGCGGAGGCAAGAATAATCTCCGCACCGGATGCGTAGATTAAGCGGCTTATTCGCCGCACCAATCCCGACACTACCCGCTGGCGCGACATTCGGCGCTCTGCACGACGCTTGCGGAGAAGCTCGTGAGCTATCGTTTTATAAGCGGAAACCTATGCTGCCGGACGGCGGAGCTGCTGAACTTGACAAACACATTATCCTCTGTTTCACAGGGCAATGCCATCGTCCCGGTAAGATGTCGAAAGTTTTGGTGTGTGAATGACACCATAGATTAATGATGTACCTGCTGGTACGAGTCTTTAGTTCCCCCCCGACTGCCTGCGACTGGTTCTATCAGGCAGGGAGAATCTTCACTGAAGCAATCCTCCTGCGAAGTGTCTAGCGTCTAACGGGACGTCCTAGTAGGTCCTGGATTCTTCTCGGCCCGCCTTTTCCTTTCTGCGTCCCATGCTCCAAGCCGTGGCGCAATGGCTGGCCCGCGGCGAGGAACACGCTTTCGGCTCGTTGCCCCTGTCTTGGCCAACGATCTATCCCTGCCTGCAAGTCTTCTGGCCCTGGCGGCTGCGTCTCTGAGCATCAACTTTTTCTCGCTGCCCCACCATCCTCGCCTGGAATCTGCGGCCCAAGGTTCATACCTTGACGCTGGGAGAACTGTGGACGACATGAGCGAGGATCTGAACATTCGTGACAATAGCGAGGAGTGCTGACTCGGCAGCAAAGATTCAGTGGTTACTCCCGCAGAAACATCTTCACCCGATCGGATGTGCACGTGGCTACACCACAG
>CAZDYZ010000742.1:0-5625 GCA_964509525.1 uncultured Acidobacteriaceae bacterium | reverse complement strand
TTGTAATCGTTGTCATCGTTGTCGTCTTGCTTGCGCTTGCCCTTGTCCTAGCCCTCCCACACTTGATTGATGTAAACCAATACCGCGGTCAAATCCAGGCCGAGTTACAGAAACGACTCAACCGACCTGTTCAACTGGGAGAGATGTCCCTGGGCGTTTTTCCGCTGAGAGTCGAAGTCGAGAATGTCACCATAGGCGACGACCCGTCGTTCCGCAGTAGCGTGCCTTTCGCTCAGGTCGGTCAACTCAACGTCAGCATCAAATTGTTGCCCTTGCTGAGCAAAAGCATCGAGGTGGAAAGCCTGGAATTGAAGCATGCAAAGATCGAGTTGATCTGCAACTCGGAGGGTGTGTGGAACTTCTCCACTGCGGGAAGCAACGCTGCTGCTCCACCGACGCAGCCCAACCAACCACAAGGGTCTGCGCAGCCGCCGACTCAGCCAGCCTCTCCGACGTCCGGCACATTCGCTCTCAACGATCTTAAGATCATCGACGGCCAGATTGCGATCACCGATTATCAGAAGCGCCAGGCCCGTGCGGTGTACGACCACATTGACGTAAGCCTCAAGAATTACGCACCAGGCATGCCGTTCACTATTGACGCCACTGCGCACCTGCCTGGCAATGGTTCACAAACGTTGCATCTGACCGGAGCCGGAGGCCCTGTCAACAATGCCGACCTGGAAAGAACGCCTTTCAAAGGGAAACTGAAGCTGATTGAAGTCTCGCTTTCAGGTGCACAGAAGTTCCTGAACGCCGCCGCATTGCAGGGCACGGATGCGGTGATTTCGGGGTCGACTGACCTGGCAAACTCCAACGGGAAGATGGCGGCCAGTGGCTCGTTGAAGCTTGATCAAACAGTAATTCGTGGAGTGCAGATCGGTTATCCTATTGCTGCCGATTTCGATCTTACCGACGACCTTAGTAACAGTGTCCTGCAGATCAAGCAAGGCTCGCTCCGGCTCGGCTCAACCCCGTTGTCGATCACCGGAATGATTAACAGCCATCCAAATCCGACCATGATCGACGTTCAACTGGGCGTCTCCAATGCCTCGATTCAAGAGGCGGCTCGGCTGGCGACGGCTTTCAGCGTGGCCTTTGGCCCAAACACGAGGATCTCGGGTCAGGTAACCGCCAACGTTCACGCACAGGGCCCCATCGACCACCCATCGTTTAACGGCGATGTCAATGGTCGCGACCTGGAGGTGACCGGCAGCGACATCCCGCAACCTGTGCGCGTGCCGGCAATCAATCTAGCCATGACTCCACACCAGATTCAATCGAACAGCTTTACTGCCAGCTCTGGTACGACAACCCTAGCCGCCCAGATAACCCTAATGGGGTACAGCGAAAACTCTCCCAGTGTGGACGCAACCCTAAAGACCATCAATGGCAAAGTCGAAGAACTGCTGAGCATTGCCAAGGCTTACGGCTTCAGCCTGCCAGAAGGTATGGGTGGCAGCGGCAACATCAGCTTGGCTGTGCACGCCACCGGGCCCATCAGGAACACTGATGCCATGAACTTCAGTGGCACGGGTGCTATGCAGAATGCCTCGCTAAGACTGCCTTCGTTCACCCGACCTTTAAATGTCCGAGCTGTGAACATGCAGTTTACGCAGAATTTGGTCAACTTTACGAACCTGGTCGGATCTCTGGGCTCAACCAGTGTCAATGGAAATCTCAGTATCGCGAACCTTCAGGCGCCGAAGCTGAGCTTCACGCTAACCGCCGACAAAATCAACGTCGACGAACTGAAGCAGATCACCGGGGCTTCCCCACCCCAGACCGAGAAGAAGAAAGCCAAGGCGGCGTGGAGCCTAATTCCGAGCGCCGACGCTTCGCCCGCACTATCACAACCAAACCTGCTACAAACGGCAACCGGTGCTGGATCCATTGCCGTCGGCAGCATCCTTTATCAGCAATCCGAGCTTAGAAATGTGCATTCGACCGTCCAGCTTAACCGCGGTGTGATTCAGTTCAATCCGCTGACGTCGCAAATTGATGGTGGCCAAGAGAGCGGTAGTGTCACGCTTGATACACGTCAGAGCCCCATGACCTATGCGGTGAACGCGAAGCTCGTCGGTTTGGACGCGAACAAGCTGCTGTCTTCGATTTCTTCCGTGAAGGACACGTTGTATGGAACGCTGACCGCGAACACCAACGTAACCTTCGCTACGCCGCCATCGGGAGACATCGTCCAGACATTGAACGGGACCCTTGGGCTGAATCTGGCAAACGGCAAAATCACCAAGCTTGATCTTTTGAACGAATTGTCGAAAATCGGCCAGTTCGGTGGCGCAGGAACAGCTGCGAAGGGCTATACCGCCATCTCCCAGATGACTGGCACGTTTAACCTCCACAATGGGGTCGCCCAGACAAACGACTTGAAGGCCGCGCTGGATGTGGGCACTATGGCCGGAACCGGAACAATCAATCTTGTGAGCCAGGATCTCAACATGCATGTAACCGCAGTACTCAACAAAGGCTTCAGCCAATCGGTTGGCGGTTCGGGGATCGGGGGCTACCTGAATACAGCGCTTGCCAACAAGAACGGGGAGTTGGTTCTGCCCATCCTCCTCACCGGAAACCTGAACCATCCTGTTGTCGCTCCTGATATGGAGCAGATCGCACGTATGAAGCTGAACAATCTCTTGCCGACTGCCGGCAGTTTGCTAAGCGGGAAAGGTGGAAATGATCTTGGGGGTATTGTAGGTGGGTTGCTTGGCGGCCCGCCGCCAGCCGCAAAATCCGGCCAGCCACAGCAGCAAAACCAGCAAGCTAATCCGCTAGGCGATGCGCTGAATCAGTTGCTGGGAGGAAAAAAGAAAAAGCAGTAGTTTGCGCTCTTGGTATAAGCGAGCTCCCAATCGTACTTGATAGCCCAACTCTTTCCAGCATGAGTCGCTGCGGTTAGGTGCTGGAATGTTCCAGCAATCCCCTTTCGAGCTTCTCCTGGCATGCAATGCAGCGTCGCGTCCAGGGCACCGCTTCCAGGCGCTTGGGGTTGATCTCCTCCCCACAGGACACACACTGGCCAAATGTCCCTTCACGAATCTGGTTCAGCGCGGCGTCCACCATCTGAAGCAGCTGACGCTCGTTGTTGCTCTGTGAAAACAGGAATTCCTTGTTATAGGAATTCGCGGCCCGGTCGGCGATGTCCTGCGCCGACTCCAAATCGGCATCACGCCCGTCCTGAGCGGTGCGATTCATGGTGTACCGCAGCTCTCGCTGCCGATCCTCCAGGCGTTTCTTGAAAACCTCTAGCTTCTTTTTCTCCATGGTCCGTACCCTGCCCGACGACTCACGCCGGTGCACCACTCCTCTGAGCGGAAATCGCGATGTGCGAAACCGGAATCATATGCGCGCGGAGCACGCACGTCAACTGTCTGCCAGGTATAAACCACGCACATAGACCAACTAGACATTAATACTCACTTGCTCAGACGCCCCCTTTTGGGCGAGCAAACAGGGCCCCCTTGGCCGATAAGGGAAAAAGAAGCGACGAGGATAGGGGTCTTAAAGGTGAGCCTTGTCAGTAGCTATTTCGCTGCACGAGGCAGTCATGGAGATGTCGAGATCGACAACTTTGACATCCTCTCTTTATCGCCTTAGCCACAGCACCTGCAGCGCCAAAACGGTCGTAAACCTGAGCCATTCTTCTGAAAATGGCCGGAATCCTTTAAGTAATTAGGGCTTTTGAACAGCAGGTTATCCAGAGAAAATAGCTTTGCACAAAGCGACGGGAGTCATTCTCCTCCAGCGGATCGCCCCAGGGCATTTCCCTCGGCCAGTCCGCCAACCCGCGCCTCGCTCCAGCTCAGCGCCCGCCAGAAGCGCTCAAATCACATCGAACCCCCGCTTGCAGCTACGCGCTGCTCACATCGCCGCCATTGGAGAGGAAACCTCCACCTTACGAGTGGCCGAAGTCACGTCCCCCAGTTTCAACCAGAGACCGTCCGAAGCTTGCCCGGCATGAAGTGGTACGGCGGCCACGGTCCCGTGATACTTATCTGGCAGTCCTTGAAATGCCGCGTCGCAGCGCTATAGCGGTTCTGGTACTTGGCAACGGAAGTGGAGTCGATGAGGTGGGCGAAATCAATCAACATTCCGCCGGAGTCAGTGCGCTTGCAGATCACGTCTTCTTCGATCGGCGAAAACAATTTATGGACTTGCATCGAGAGGGCACGGGCCTTGGTCTGCCGTTCTCTCGACCGCGTTGCCTGCTCCCGCAGCTTGCGAAGGTATTCGCCTCCCACCCCATTGGGCGGCTCAACTATCGCTTCTTGCACTGTGCCATCTTTCACAACCAGCTTAAAGTGCATCTCGGCTTTCCCCCGCAATCGGGCGACGCTTTCTAGAAATGTCTTGCGATTAGCTTTCACCGCCCGCCGCAGCGCTTCGTCGGAGTCAAAGACGGTCCCAAAGCGGAATGGAAGCACCGTAAACCTTCGAAAGCACTCGCTCACCACGTGAGCATGGTCAACAATGGCTTGCTGGGTGAGGGTCTGGGCTGCGGAATATTCGCTAACAATGACAGCGAAGTCTCCGCTGGGACAGGCGAACACCGAAGCGCCGTTTACGCCTCGGAGGTTCTCGATCGCAAAAGGACGTCGGGCCCGGGTACCGTTGAGAAGGCCCTGCTGTTCGGTAATGCAGTACGCGTACCACGGCATCGCAGTCTCTCCTGGGAGTACTCACACACAGGCTGTAGAACACTGTGCATAAGGGAATGCTGACTTGCAAACGTGGGACTTAAGAAACAGGCTTTATTGGGGATAGACGAGGTACCTCCCCAACCCCTCTATCGTAAGCCTTTTACCCCGAAATCCGCAACCGGCAACTGAATGATTGACAGCTTTTCTTGAGATTGGTGCCGGAAATGCTTGGTGGCGCTTCGTTCGGGTTGAAGCTCGAGTACTCCACCATGGGCGGGAGCAGGTCCGCTCGGATCCTATTGTAGCTTTCTCGCTGCGGAATGGAACTTACCAGAGCGGCTCCACAAGGGATTTGATCTTCACTCTCCAAGGCACAATAAGCCGCCCAGAGAGTCGCCTGATTCCTGCCTGTCAGACTTGGGTGGGGGTTACCTTCGTTTCCTTCTGACTGCCTTGTTGGCGGATGTCATTCGCTCCCCCATAGCTTCTTCGGTTGCGCGGCGCTCCAAGGCCTTGGTGACTACGTAGGCCATCTCTGCAGTTGGTGCCGGTTTACCGGTCCAGATCTCGAACTGGCGCGCACCCTGCTGGACAAACATCTCAAGTCCTGGTATCACCTGCAGATTCTTGGCGCGAGCCATCTTGATGAGTTTGGTCTCGGTGGGCGCGTATACCAAGTCGAATACGTACTTCGTGTTCAGCTCTCTGTCTTCCAGCGGTGATTGTCTGCTGTTCCCCATGCCAACCGGCGTGGCATTGATAATGACATCGAAACTCTGCTTGGCAATATCAGCACGCTTGATGTACTTCACCTTGGCTTGCCGCGCCAGGGTCTGAGCTTTCTCTTGCGTGCGGTTTGTAATAAAGACCTCGGCACCCTTCGCCTTTAGGCCAAAGGCCGCGGCACGCGCGGCACCTCCCGCGCCTACCAGCAGAACGCGCGTATCGGCAAGGTGAAGGCGTTGCTCGA
>CAZDYZ010000741.1:0-2028 GCA_964509525.1 uncultured Acidobacteriaceae bacterium | reverse complement strand
GGTTTCATATTGCCAGGGCCGGTGTGACTGCCAACGTCTTTCTCCGCCTTGCCGAATTGGGTTTGGTGCTGCTGCTTTTCACCGATGCCAGCCGGACCGAGCTGAAGGTGTTGCGGAATATCGGAACCCTGCCGGGTCGTTTGCTGAGCACGGGCATGCTGCTGACGATTCTTCTAGGTGCCATTGTCGCCCGGCTCGTATTTCCGCGCATGACGTTTTGGGAGGCAGGGATTCTGGCGGCCATTCTTGCTCCCACCGACGCGGGCCTCGGCCAAGTTATCGTGAGCAGTCCGCGCGTGCCCATGCGCATCCGTCAGGCACTTAATGTCGAAGCCGGACTCAACGATGGACTCTCTGTACCTTTCTTGCTGTTCTTCATGGCGCTTGCGGCAGCAAGGATTGAAGGCGGAGCAGCAAGTTTGCTGCAGTACATCGGAGAGCAGCTAGGGTTGGGTGTGATTGTCGGGATTGCAATCGGCCTCTTTGGCGGCTGGCTGCTGCGCATCGCTGTCCGCCGCGGATGGGTGGCGGAGTCATTTCAGCAGATCGGAGTCGTCACGTTGCCCCTGCTTTGCCTACTGGTAGCGGAAATGTTGGATGCCAGCATGTTCATTGCTTCTTTCGTTGCGGGTTTGGCGGTGCAGGTACCATTCAAGGAAGCCGGCCAACACAGCGTCGAGTTCGCTGAGGAGTGGGGCCAACTTCTTAATCTCACGGTTTTCTTTCTGTTCGGAATGCTGGTAGTGCGCGATTGGCCACAATTCACGATCAGCAGTTGGGTGTATGCAGTCCTCAGTCTGACGGCCGTCCGAATACTTCCTGTAGGGGCATCGCTGATTGGAACGCGGCTTAGCGTACCGACTGTCTTATTCATGGGCTGGTTTGGCCCGCGCGGACTTGCGTCCATTGTTCTTGGGCTGGTCTATCTTGAGCAGGAACTTCATCTTCCCGGCGAGCCGACAATCCGGCTCGCAGTGATGGTGACGGTCGTGCTAAGCATCTTTATCCACGGGGTGAGCGCCATTCCTGGCATTCGCCTTTACGCACGCAAGGTGGCAACCCTCGAGTCATCCGCCCCTGAGCGCCAAGAGCCCCCAACCTGACGCTACGGCGACAGCCGGATCCATCCCCTTTGGGCAAATGAGCTGCGCCTGAACCGGCGGAGTTTGGTAGGTTCCGGCTTGCCTGTCAACCTCCGTAGCAGGGCAGTTGGCACTGGGATCTTAGAGGTGCTATCGTTTGCGCCCATGCGGAAAGCCACCTTCCGGTTCTATGCCGAATTGAATGACTTCCTGTCGCCAGACCGGAGGGGAAACGCATTCCCACACGTCTTCCTCCTGTCTGCCTCCATCAAAGACATGATCGAGTCGCTGGGCGTGCCCCACACGGAAGTAGATCTCATCCTGGTTTGCGGTACCCCCGTGGAGTTTACTTATCTGGTGGGTGACGGGGATCGTATCAGCGTTTATCCCACCTTCAGATCGCTGCCGGTGGCCTCTGTTATTCAGTTGCGGCCGCAGCTGCAAGAATTTCGTTTCGTCCTGGACGGCCATCTCGGCCGACTGACCACATATCTGCGGATGCTGGGATTCGATGCGCTATATCAGCCTCGCTGTGACGATCAAGATCTATCTCGCACTTCCGCGATTCAAAGTCGCGTCCTGCTTACACGGGACCGCGGCCTGCTAAAGCGTGGGGAGGTGGTTTGGGGTTACTTTGTGCGGACCACAGAGCCAAAGAAACAACTGCTTGAGGTGCTCAGGCGATTCAATCTTTTTCGCTTGGCCACCCCGTTTCAGCGATGCCTGCGATGTAACTGCCTGCTACAACCGATCTCCAAAGAATCTATCAGCGAGCGGCTGACGCGAAGAACGGCTCGGTGCTATGACGATTTCCGTATTTGCCCTTCCTGTAGCCGCCTCTACTGGAAAGGCTCGCACCACGAACACATGCAGGTCTTCATCGCGCGCGTCCTTGCGGTCTGAGGTGGATGGCTGTCGCCGCCGTGCCAGCGCCTCTGTTTTGGTC
>CAZDYZ010000740.1:0-2141 GCA_964509525.1 uncultured Acidobacteriaceae bacterium | reverse complement strand
GTAGAGCAACGCCCTTTTAAGGCGTGGGTCCTGGGTTCGATTCCCAGCGAGCTCACCACGCACAAACGCCACTTCTATCGGTGCGGATCGCCATCCATAAACGCCGCTGTGGCGCGAAAGCGATACGTAGAATTCCCTGAGGGACGCCCTTTCTCACCTCGCCAACTCCACAAGGCAGTTCACTCCCCGATTTGTGCTATTGCGCTCCCGATAGTGCTGTGTTCGGCGCCCCTCCTTATGCGTCCAGGACGATCGGCGCAGTCTATGGCGGCCTTCTTTTGCGCCATACTTGGACAGCTGCGTCAGCATGACCCAGGAGTACCTATCTGTTCGTTACTATTGCTACATCACCCCACCCAATTTGACCAATTAGAGTAATTGTCCGCCCGCAAACCTTCGTGTCATTCTTTGGGCGATACGCGAAAGGTGCGCTTTTCCCTTTCGCCTGAAGCATTTCTAGTGGCAGGCAGCTCAAGTTCGCGACATCAATGCCACTGTCATCCCGGGCGAAGATTGGCCGAAACTCGGGCAAACGGAGCCAAAAGGATATGACGGCTCGGCCCCTCGACTTATGCAGTGAACTTCTGAGGCGCCACACACTAGGAGCGACGTTGGATCGAGGGCAATCATGTACTCGTGGGAAGTTCTTGGAAGTTCGCCTGCAGGCGGCCGCCTCGAGCTAGCTGAAGAAAAAAGCAGCGAGGCAGCCGGTGTTACTCCGTATGGCAACAAGTCATCCGTCAATCCTCGGAAGGGCCTTGGCCTGTCGGTAGCTCTCATTGTTCCCGATCCTTTCAGCCGGGAACAGATCTCCACTAGCCTTGAGGCGTGCCGATGTGGGCAGATCACATCCTATATCTCGTATCCGCTTCGCACCGACGGTTTGACTCACCTGGAGAGCCAAGGTTACGACGTTCTCATCATCGACTTGGATAGCAACACGGAAACAGCACTGTCCTTGGTCGAGAGTGTTTGTCGCAAGGATACGGCCATGGTAATGGTCTGTTCCACCAAGGCGACGCCCGATCTGATGGTTCGCAGCATGAGAGCGGGGGCGCGCGAGTTTCTATCCCTTCCCGTGGATCTGAATGTGCTGATGGGGGCTCTGACGCGGTCGGCGTCGATGCGTTCCCGAAGCGAGGTTCAGAAGCAGAAACTGGGCAGGTCCTTGGTCTTTCTGGGAACCAAAGGCGGCGCCGGCGTCACCACCATTGCTACCAACTTCGCGGTGGCTCTGGCGCAACAGAAAAAGCTGAGAACGCTGCTCATTGACCTCGATCTTCCACTGGGCGATGCGGCTCTGAATCTGGGTATCCGGCACCAGTATTCGACCATCAACGCGCTGCAGGCCTTTGACCGGCTGGATGCGAGTTTCTTAGAGACCATGCTGGTGCAGCACAGTTCGGGGTTGTGGGTTCTGCCGGCGCCCGGCAAATACTTACCCTTCCAGCATTTGAACTCGGCCGTCGACCGTTTGATCGAGGTGTCCCGCCAGAATTTCGACTATGTGGCTATCGACGCGGGATCGCGCGGCGATCTCTCGGAAACCACTCTTTTTGAGACCGCGGAGATTCTCTATCTAATCACTCAGCTTGGTATTGCCGATTTGCGCAACACGCGCCGCATGGTCGAGCATTTCACCTCGCTGGGAAGACCAGCCGCGGAAGTTGTGGTGAACCGCTATGAGCCAGGCGCTCTGGGAATCGACGACGACAAAATCGCCGAATTGCTCGACCGTCCCACTTTCTGGCGTGTTCCCGGCGACTATCACGCCTTGCGCAAGACCCAGGTCAACGGCGTTCCCATCGTGCTCGCAGACTCCGAGATCGCCGCTCCCATCCTCAAGATGGCGGAAGCCGTTTGCGGTGCCTTTTTCGGCAGCGGAGATGGGGAAGAAAAGAAATCTGCCTTCCGGTTGAAGCCGCTCCGCGAATTTGGAGCCATCCGATGGGCAATGGGGAAAAGAAATCGGCCGGTGGCCTTGGAACCCGGGGCCTCCAGGCTCCGCCTTACCGACGGAAGCGATGCCTTCGCTGCTTCCGCAAAGGAATCCGGGGCTTCCAAGGCCGACTCCGCCAAAGGGCCCACCCGCGGTGCGGACGGCGAAGAGAAAACTGGCCAATCGGCAGCCCCTCATGCCG
>CAZDYZ010000739.1:0-1554 GCA_964509525.1 uncultured Acidobacteriaceae bacterium | reverse complement strand
GAACGTTATTGTGGGCCGACTGATCCCTGCGGGAACCGGTATGGAGTACTACCGCAACGTCCGGCTGTCGCAGGAAATGGAGGAGGCTGCTGCCAAGGTGCAGGAGGAGGTCACTGCCGCCTACGAGGAAGCCGAGCGCGCGCTGGAACTGCTCCGCCATGAGGGCGAGAACGAGGCCGAAGAACTTCCGGTGGAATAAAGCAGCCACCCAATTCCCGCCTCGGCAGAGCTCGCGAAGGAGCCTCAAAAGCACGCTGCCGCCTGGATCACGACGATCGGCGTGGTGTCGGTGTAAGTCCGAATGAAGGGGCGATGAATCTAGTCGCCCCTTTTTGCTGGGGAATGTAAACTTCCCTTTCGCGCACTGGACCGGTTGTCACTATGCTGCGGTTTTTCGAACATTTTCGTGCGGCGTTATGGAGGGCCTTTCAGCACGACGCTTTTGCCGTGGCCAAGGGAGCGGCCTATTCTGCGATTTTCAGCTTGTTTCCCGCGGTACTGCTGATGGCCTCAATCCTTTCCGAATCGGACGCCACAACGGCATTCGTTCGCGAGATCGGCCATGCCGTGGGCCAGATTCTGCCCGAGGGAACCAGAGCATCTGTCGTGCAATACTTCAGCAGTACGAAGCCGGCCAGCATAAGGTTTCTGATCACCGTCGCAGCTATCACCCTGTGGACAGGATCGGGAGTCATGATTTCCTGGATGGAAGGCTTCCGAAATGCTTATCAGATGCCCAAGGTTTGGGGGCTGGTGAAGGAGAGGCTGATTGCATTTCTGCTGGTGGTTCTAGCCGGGATCCCGATGGCGTTCTCTTCTCTCCTGCTGGTATTCGGCAACCAGATCGAGACCTGGATCATTTATCGCGTCGGCCACGAGCTCGGGCCGTACGTGTTAGGACTGTGGACTGCGTTGCGCTGGATCATCGCCGCGCTCACTAGCATCGCCGTCATCGGCCTGATCTACCATCATGGCGTGCCGCGCACCCAACCCTGGCACCGCGTACTGCCTGGTTCAGCACTGGCGACGGTGACGTGGTTCGGCTCCACTCTGCTTTTTGGCGTCTATCTACGCCACTTCGCGAACTACGACGTCATCTATGGCTCGGTCGCCACCGCCATAGCGCTGCTCATCTGGCTCTACATTGTCTCGATAGTGGTCCTGATCGGTGCTGAGTTCAATGCGGTGCGCTATCCACGATTCCTGTTCGGAGCACATTCTGAGATTAGTCCTAAGCCGAAGCGCGTGTAGACGCCTTGACAAGGAAAGATGAAGAACGACAGGCAGAAGTGTCCCGAGTGGAATGACTATATCCCGACTGGCCCTCGGCGGGCGAAGATCGTCTGCACCATTGGTCCCGCCAGCAATTCGAAAGAGATGGTCCGAGACCTGATGCTGCGTGGGATGGACGTCGCGCGGCTTAATTTTTCTCACGGTTCACACGATGAACATGCCCGAGCGATTCAGCGGCTCCGGCAAGGAGCGACAGAACTTGGACGTACCATCTGCATTCTGCAGGATCTGCAGGGGCCCAAGATTCGGACCGGCCGGTTG
>CAZDYZ010000738.1:0-2225 GCA_964509525.1 uncultured Acidobacteriaceae bacterium | reverse complement strand
GTTAGCGACCGGTCGGCAGGTTCTCAACACGTACGTCACAGAACTCGCAGGTGCGCCCCAGGATGCGAACCGAGCAAGGAGCGAGCTCACGTCCCACTTCAAGGAGAAATGCAGTTATGAAGCCCCTACACCCAAACTCGACAGAGCGATGCCAAGTTTCAACAATTGATGTGGCATTGCAAAGTGAAATGAGTGAAATGGAAGAGTTGTACTGGTTCGCCATGGCGATGACCGGCAATCCAGAATTTGCAGCCCAGCTAGTGGTTGATACCGGAAAACTGCCCGCAACAGGCCGCGGTGTGTTCCGCAATTGACTCCGCATCTGGACAGCCGAGTGAGTGGCTGTGTCACTGAAGTCCGGATAGGGAGGCATCCCGGAATGTCCCGGGGAAATTATGAACGCTATTGTCGAGTTCATCATGAAGCATGGCTACTCAGTCCTGTTCGGTGCAGTGTTCGTGCACCAGATAGGATTGCCGGCACCAGGGCCTCTGTTTCTGCTTGCCGCCGGGGCGCTCGCAGCTACCGGGAAGCTTGGGTTCGTCGCGGCTCTCAGCCTATCTGTGGCGGCCTGTGTGCTGGCGGACTGGTTGTGGTACGAGGCCGGTCGGCTGCAGGGTGACAGGGTGTTGCACTTGATTCACCGCTTCGCTCCAGACCCCGATGTCACAGATCACAGGTCGAAAAAGACCTTTGCCAGGTATGGGCCTCCTATTCTCGTGTTCGACAAGTTCGTCCCGGGACTGGATGCGATAGCGCCTCCCCTGGCTGGGACATCAGGAACTAGTCGGCTCAGCTTCTTGACTCTTGAGACGACCGGCGCAGCTCTCTATTCAGGCGTTTATGCCGGACTCGGCTATGTCTTTAGCCATGACCTGGATCGCGTGGCTGCCTATGCCGGGAGAGCGGGAACACTTTTGGGGGGACTCGCATTGGGTGTACTCGCTATTTACGGCATCCGCAAGCTGGTTCGCTGGCGTCGACTTAACGCGTGAGTTTCAGCCTGCGCGGATCACAACAGCTGAAGCGACGGGATGCGAAGGCTGCGTCGCCAACTTCTGCAGTATCGTCGAAGGACTTGACTATGAGCACTAACACTGTACCTAAACGGCAGGCATTGCCGAATGCTGCCCAACTTATTAACTCTCGATATGGATGCGGTCCCGTGCAGTTCGCCGGGACTGACGAAGCACTGTACGAACGGCACCTCTTGTTTGACAGCGGCGTCGCTATAGATGCGGCGACGGCGCGCGATCGGTTCGAGGCCCTTGCTCGGTCGGTGCGCGACATCCTGTCTCAGCGATGGCTTCTAACAGAGAAGACCTACGAACAACAAAATCCCAAACGGCTCTACTACCTCTCGATGGAGTTCCTCATCGGCCGCTCACTCGCAAACAACGTTACGAACCTTCTGCTCTTTCCCCTCGCGAACCAGGTGATCGAAGAAAAGAAACTCAGTCTCATCGAGATTTTGGAGCAGGAGCCCGATGCCGGCCTGGGCAACGGCGGCCTTGGACGTTTGGCGGCCTGCTTCATGGAATCCGCCGCGACCATGCAGCTCCCGGCCATGGGTTACGGGCTGCGATATGAGTATGGCATTTTCAGACAATCAATCCGGAACGGATGGCAACAGGAGATGCCGGACAACTGGCTCCGTGCTCCTGACCCGTGGGAGGTTGCTCGGCCAAATGAAAAGGTGGAGGTCAACCTGGGTTGCTCATTCGAGCTGAGCGAAGGTAGCCTGCGGCCAGTACCGCGGCGTCCATCAACTTTGATCGGTATCCCATTTGACCGCCCTGTAATCGGGTACGGCGGTTCGACGATCAACACTCTTCGCCTTTGGGCTGCGGCCGCACCAGACTATTTCAACTTTGAAGAGTTCTCTCACGGTGATTTTGTAGAAGCGTTCACTCAGACCCTATCGGCTGAAACCCTGACACGGGTGCTTTATCCGGATGATTCGGATTTTAGAGGGCAGGCGCTACGCCTCTTGCAGGAGTACTTTCTTGTCGCTTGCTCGCTGGCAGACGCGGTACGCCGCTTCCAACGAAGCAACTCGGATTGGCGCTTGTTTGCAGACAAAGTGGCCATCCAGATGAACGATACGCACCCGGCTTTGTCGGTGCCGGAACTCATGCGAATCCTGGTCGACCAGGTGCACCTTGGATGGGACGAAGCCTGGCATATCACACAGAACACACTGGGCTACACGAATCACACCTTGT
>CAZDYZ010000737.1:0-4691 GCA_964509525.1 uncultured Acidobacteriaceae bacterium | reverse complement strand
CTTCTTCTGCGGCGGTTCCTCTACAGTCGCCTCTTGAGGTGCCTCTGGCTGGGCCGGTTCCGGTTCCTCCGGAATCTGGTCCGGTGCCGAGACGGAAAGGGTTGGAGCGGGGCCCGGCAGTTTGAGACGCGCATTCTTCTTCTGACAAGCTATATTCAGCAACAACCCCAAAACCATAACGAAGATAACGAATTGGCGCCAGAATTTCATGCGAAGTGGAATTTCGTTACGCGCTGGTTTGGACATCCAGGACTGCCGAAACAAGCGGCACAACTTACTTGCAGTCCATCATAAACCTCGATCACGAGGCTATGCCCCAACAATCTTGCTTCGATCATGTGTGCGTGACTGCTTCCAGTTTGTGTTGATCCTGGGCAGTAGCCAGGGGCAGCACCAGACGGAAGGTCGTGCCTTGCCCCATCTCGGTAACAAAATCTAGCCCCCCGTTGTGCAATTGCAGAACTCGATAGCTCATCGCCAGGCCAATGCCGCTACCAGCCCTTTTGGTGGTGAAATAGAGATTGAAAATCTTGTCGCGAATCTCTGGTGCGATGCCACCTCCCTGATCTCGCACCTCAATGATGGCTGCCGTGTCTTTACGGCGTGCCACGATACTGAGCGTTCCGCCTTCGCTCATGGCCTGCACGCCGTTTAGGACGACGTTGAGTAAGGCTTGCTTGATAAGATCACCGTCCGCGCGGACCGGCAGCTTCTCATCAGCGAAATCAGTTTCCACCTTGACGCCCTGACGCGCAGCTTCCGGGGACGCAAGCAAGGCGACGTCATCGGTCAAGCGACGCAAGTCGAAGTCGGTAAGGTGTAATTCTACGGGTCGATTGAAGTCCACCAGCGTCTGTACCACACGGTCCAGGCGATGAATCTCCCGCCCAATGATATCCAAGTGACGGCGTGCATCGGGGTCGACCGCCCGTATCTTCTCGTGCAGCAGCTCAAGGTGCACCACGATTGCGTTAATCGGGTTTTTGACTTCGTGAGCAACCCCGGAGGTAAGCCGGCCGATCGCAGCCAGCCGGCGTGAGAGCTCAATTTCGTTCTCGATCCGGCGGACCGATTCGGCGTCCCGCATGGTAAGAAGCGCTCCAATGCGCTCCCCGCGCCCAGTGATAAAATCGAGCGCAATCTGAATGCGGCGACCGTTCTCCAGTTCTATTTCTCGTTGCGGAATTGGCTGGTGGAGTGCAAAGGCATCGAGCACGATGCGGCCTAGCTTGTTGGCGTCGTGAAAAACGTTTTCCACCAGGTTGCCCAGGATCTCCCCGCGCGGCCGACCTATGAAGCGCTCGGCCGAGGTACTTACCAGCACCACGCGAGTATCTCGCGTAAAAAGGACCAGTCCGTCCTGCAAGGCTCCCATGATCTGATCGAGATTTTCTTTGAGGGCGCTGAATACTTCCTTGACGTCGCGGATCTGTCGCCCTAAGCGGTCAATCTTGGTGTTGACCATCCCGTATTCGTCGGTCACTTTAGGGTCCGGTTCCGGCGTGATGTCGGGAACGCCGGCCGTCATCTGGTCGAGACGGCGGCCGATTGCCTCCAGGGGACGCAACGCAATGTTTGAGACCCCCGCCGCCACAGCAAGTGATGCCAGGATGGCAACGATCGAAAAGCCAATGGCATGGCTCAATTGGGGCTGAACTTCATTCTTCAGAAATACAGTTGAAATCCCAACACGAATCACGCCAAAGGGCTGCCCCTCTCTCTGGATCGGCAGCCGATAGTCGTAGACCTTCGGAGTGCCATACACGGCTTTCAACTGCTGCAGGAAACCTCCGTTGCGAACCAAGGCAAAATCCTCGCGAGGCTCGAGTTTGTTTCCAATGGCATTGGTGTCGGTGTGAACGATTGCGCGATTGTTCACATCGGTAATCGTGGCATCGTAGATGGTTTGAGAATAACCAACAATCGATTGCAGCAGAGAAGTGAGTCCCTGATCGTGCTGCAAAGCGCGCTCCACGGTACCCTCGACCTGGCCGGGATCGCCAAAGGCGCTGTTGAGGTCGCTTTGCGAAGCTTCGCGGGCGCTCTCGCCGATCTCCTTGGCGACGAACATGGCACTGTCGTAGGCCTCAGCTGTGCGTTGCCGCACGAGGTGCGAGACGTACAGGTAAGAGAATATGGCCACCAGCGCAAAGACCATGCCACTAATGGCCAGCACCAGCTTTGTTTTTAGGCGGATTCGACCCATAGACGCTCACCCAGCGGGGGTTTGGCTGAATCATATCAGCCTAATGCCAAGCCAGGAAGCCCATGAGTTCCGACAGTAGGCAGCCGAAGATCGGATAGAAGTCCGGTGATCTCCAAAGCCTTGCAGAGCTCACATTGTTCGACAATTACGACCCTAGGGGTATGCTATGGTTTGGCACCAAAACCCCGAGACACACTACCGAAAGACCGCCGGGTTTTGCGTCCCATCTCCAAGCTCCAGCTGCGAGAGAAAACGGCCCAACCTGCAATGGAAGAGAGCGAGAAATTGCAAAGCGAGACGGTCACCAAACTGCGTACCCTGGCACACGACCTCAGTAATTCCATTGAAACTATCATGCAGGCCTCTTATCTTCTGGCGCAGGCGAAGCTTGACGAGAACAATGGTAAGTGGCTTGACTTGATCGACAAAGCAGCCCAGGACGCGGCGCGAATCAATCGGCAAATCAGGGAAATCCTTCGCTCGCAGGGCTGATCGCCAGCTTCCTCCACCGCGGCTGTGCGCCCGCGCCCAGGTCCGCTGCCTCGCCCGATAGAGTTCATAAGGATCTCTGGAGGTGATACTTGCCGTCATCTCCAAGGTTTTGGTGAAACCGGCGGCAGCGGAGCACGATCGAGAAGCAGACACTGCTCAGCGTCGATCGCTCATGGCGATTCCTTGGGAGCACTGTTGTGTCCCCAATTGTTAGCCGGGCAGCCGGACGAAAGATAGAGATTAAGAAATAAGTTTCGCGTCCATGGTGATATTGGCATTCAGGACGCGCGAGACAGGGCAGCCCTTCTTGGCATTCTGCGTTGCCTGCTCGAACTTTGCCTGGTCCCCGCCCGGGATCCTGACGCTAACGTCAAGGTGCACGGTGGTGATGGTGAAACCAGCGTCGGTCTTTTCCAGCGTCAGAGTAGCTTTAGTGTCGATGCTCTCGGCCTTCATACCGGATTCTCCTAGCTGTGCGGAAAGAGCCATGGAAAAACAACCGGCATGAGCCGCCGCAATCAGTTCTTCAGGATTTGTACCCACACTATTTTCAAATCGTGTGCTAAAAGAGTACGGCGTTTGCTTCAGGACCCCGCTTTGCGTAGACACGGTACCCGTGCCATCTTTCAAACCACCCGACCAGTGGGCACTGGCTGTGCGTTGCATTCTGTCCTCCTCTCACTATTCGTCAATTTTATCTCTATGGAAGCCGAACCGTGTAAATCTTGCGTGAACAGCGCGTTCTTGCGCAGCCAGTCTCCCTGATTAAACGAAACTCAGAGATCGTGGCTATCAGCTTGCAGGTGGTCAGTGGAAGTCCGAACAACTGAGGAAATACAAACATTGCGGACAAACCAGCTTGCAATGTTGCTCCCGCAGGGTAGTTGAGCAGTTAGGACAAACCTGCCACGCCTGCAAGGACCGGTTCGGGACGGTCTCCGGTGCAGAATCAATGTGGAACGCGTCCCTCGGGCTGAGGCGGGAGCCGTTACTCATACCATCGTGAAGGCCCATTAGCATCGGCTTATCGTGACTAGAGCCAACTCACGGATGGTACATGTACCTTCGTAACAATAGCAAGGCAGGAATTCGGTAGAATTATGCGCACCCGGCCATATAATGCGAACTGGGGTTCCAGATGCATCGGGCGCATACGCGCTGCCCAATACGCGAAAAAAGCTCCTAAAAGGCCTGTGGAACGCCGCTAAGAGGGTTTTATCGACTGTGTTTACTAAATAGTTACTAGAGTCGCGCATTTTAAGCGATGACGTACAAGTAGCTCTGATTCAGGAGGTTATGAACATGAAAAAGACAATGATCGCTATCCTGGCCGCTTTAATGCTTGCCGGAGCTCTCAGTGCCGTCGGCGGCACAACCTCCACAAGTTCGAGTACTACTTTCATCGTCATCGGAGAAGGGTCTGCGCCACTACCGCTAGCCCTACCCCCCACGGATACCAACGAGCGATTCGGCGTCGCTCACAACTGAATTTTGATATTCAGGTCCAAAAGGAGAGGTTCAAGTGAAAAATTTTCTGGCCGCTTTTGCTATCGCTATCACGTTGATACTTGCTGGTTCTCTGTACGCTGGCTTTAACCCAACTCTGGCTACCGGCGTTACACAGAGGATTGTTACGGATGAGGGCACCGTCCTATCCGCCTCGTGCGCTTCGGGGGAACTCTGCCACACCAATCAGGCTATTTTGGCTCTGGGCGACCCTGCGCCCATACCGTTCTGCGACCCAGGCAAGAGCTGCGACAGCGACCAGCTGCAGCTGCGTGCCGGCGATGGTGCGCCGATGCCGGTATGCCAGCCGGGTAAGAACTGCAACAACGACCAGCTGCAACTGCGTGCGGGCGACGGTGCGCCGATGCCGGTATGCCAGCCGGGCAAGAACTGCAACAACGACCAGCTGCAGCTGCGGGCGGGCGATGGTGCGCCGATGCCGGTATGCCAGCCGGGTAAGAACTGCAACAACGACCAGCTGCAACTG
>CAZDYZ010000736.1:0-1874 GCA_964509525.1 uncultured Acidobacteriaceae bacterium | reverse complement strand
ACTCTCTTCATCAAAACAATATCGATTCTTACCTTACCGCATCATGATACGCTCGAACTCGGCGGACGAGGAACTGTAAGACGTACCAGTCATTGCGGGAATTTTGTGATGTCTCCAAAGCGTTTACGGCGACGAAATGAGGACGCCCGCCCTGGGCGGACATGCCAGCGCGAAAAACCCGTGCCGAATCAGTCCTCGTAGGCTCTCTAAGTCAGCGAACGCGAATCGTGGGCAACCGACCATGACATGCTATGTGCACTTTTTTGTTAATTCCGCTAGAGCGGGACGCAGCGAAGCATCAGGAATCTAAATCGGTGCTGTGTCTGCGTGACAAAACTCAAGGATCAGGAAGACCGCAACGGACACCACGGTTGGAAGAGGTGCGGGCTAGGTGTTGTAATCAGGCTATAGTGCAAGCGTGCGCCGTCTGTTCGCCCCTTCAAGTGCCACACTTGTGACATGCCGATTTGCCGTTAATTAACCAACAGCTCCGTGGATTTCGAGTTCCCGATGTCTTGCTGCCAGACCATTTCAATCGGCAGCAGAAGGAGCCTTTCCAGATAGGATTGAAGTATGTGGTGATCGCGTTCCAGTGAACGAACGACACGAGCCGAAGCAGTACGTACCGGGCCCACACAATATAATCGACAAGAGCGCGAAGGGGCCGCCTGCCGCAACCAAATGGGCACATGACGAATCCTGGCTGGCGATCTGAAGCTCAAATCGCGAAATCCGGTGTGAATCGCAATGGCAAGACCGATGATTGCCGTGCCTTACGTGGTGGCGATGATAGCCGTCATCGTCACTCTAGATGTCCTGATCTTCAGGAACCATTTCTGGGAACGACTGATGGTGAACATCGGAATCGTTCTGCTATTCACAGCCTTCTATTTGCGATTCCTTAAGCACCCGTAGAATGACGTTCGCAGATGTAGGAGCGCAGCTTATGCGAGGGCGCCGCGTTCGCCCCCCGTTCAACGGCATCCACGTGGTGAAGCCCAAATCGGAGGTTCACAGGTTTCCAGTCGAGACTGTAGGTTGACGCTTTGACGCGTCCCGACTCGGCTTGCTACGCCCGGTGACAACGGCAGCCCGGATTTAACGCTCAACTTGCCACGGCTGCCGAGGCGCTCGGGAACCCTCGTAGCAATAGTACCGATGCGATACTGATGTCGCACAAATGACGTTAGCAGGCGTGGGTTGGAAAAAGTCACTCTGATTAACAGGGCGGTACAAGGTGCCTAGTTCCATGCGCTGAGAACCCTGCGCGGGCGCTTTCTCTGGATGCAAGGAGGAGGAGCACCGTGAGGCAAAACAGCCAGCTACGGAGTGCTCACCAAACGTGCGGGACAAGCCGATACCGCACTTTCTCGCAATAGGCCCGGTAGCCTTCCAGATCGCGTGCCAACAGCTTCTCCTCGCCAAAGATGCGCACAATGAGCAACCCAGGTATGGCCAGGACGACAAGAAGGCCACAAAGGGAGCTTAGCAGCAACGCGCCACCGACGAAAAAAAGACTTGCCCCAAGATACATGGGGCGGCGAACCAAGCCGTAGACACCCGTGTCGACGACGCGCTGGCCGCGCTCGGCCTGAATGCGCACCAACTGTGAGGCAAAGGTGTTGTCCGCGAATGCGCGGAGCACTAAGAGACTGCCTCCGAGGAGCAGGATACCTCCGCAGATCTCGCTCCACAGCGGCAGGCGCGGCATCCAGCCGAAACGCACATCCAACGCCGATAGAATGACCCAGGCGAGGACACCCAGCTTCACCCCGATGAGAATAGCCAAATCGGCGCGCGATTCACCGCCGCTGCCGGGCATGCGCATGCGCTCAGCCATCAGCGCAGGATCCTTGTAGTAAAGCCACAAGAAA
>CAZDYZ010000735.1:0-2249 GCA_964509525.1 uncultured Acidobacteriaceae bacterium | reverse complement strand
AGTTCGATCGCCGTGCCATGCTCCCAGACGGCAGGTCTGAACTGGAGCTTCTGGGGAGGTGGGCAGGCTGGATCCTCGGTCGAGGTTTCGGCCCAGCCGACTGCGACACCCCAGTCGTTGTTGCGACTGACAACCCCATTGTTGCCTCCGAGCGTCGGAAGGGGGTACGCTCCTCCGCTTTCCCACAGGACCGGCAAGCAAATCAGGTGGGTACCAAAGCCGCAGAAATCTTCTCCGTTAGGATCTGAGATAGACACTTCTGCTTCACCGCCAGCCACTCCGAGGTCATTGACAGCGAAGGCGATGCTGTCCGGTCCCCCAAGCGTTCCCAGGTCGGTGATCTGTCCGTGATTCCAGAGAACGGCCCGCTGCGAGTTGTTGGGCAGGTTCGACGAACCGCTCACAGTGCCATGGTCATTGATGACAAATGGCTGGCTGAACGTTCCGCCAGGCAAGGTGCCGAGATCGATCACGGCATAGCGCGGAGCCGGCGAGCGCTGCGCGTGCGCCGCCAGCGCGGTCGCGATTACCGCCAGCAAGCTCGTCGCGCAGAGGAATGACACATTTCTTGATTTCATACTGCCTCCTTCGGAGTGGCCGTAAAATTCTCGGTAAGTTCCACCCTGTCCAGATAGGCGCAAATGAGCCGCGAAAACTATCATGGAACCCGCACCAGCCGGGCTATAATTCCGCCCGACAGCACATGCCAGCAGCGAATATCAGGACGGATGCCGGGCCGAACGTTACGGTCCTGCTACAGGCCTGGAGCAGCGGCGACCGCGAAGCCCTCGACCAGCTCACGCCTATCGTGTATGAGGAGTTGCGCCGCCTGGCCCGGCATTACATGCGCGGGGAGCGCAGCGGGCATACTCTGCAGACGACCGCGCTGGTCAACGAGGCGTATTTACGGCTCGTGGACTTCACGAGCATGTCGTGGCAGAACCGCGCTCACTTCTTCGCGGTGGCGGCGCAACTGATGCGGCGCATCCTGGTGGACCACGCGCGACGGCACAACCTGAAGCGTGGCGCCGGCTTTCAGCATGTTCCGCTGGAAGACACCGCCATTTTCGCGGGCGAACGCGATCCGGATTTCGTCGCGCTCGACTTGGCGCTACGCGAGCTTGCGGCGATGGACGCGCGCAAGGCGCAAGTCGTGGAGCTGCGTTTTTTTGGTGGACTGAGCGTGGAAGAAACCGCAGAGGTGTTGAAGGTTTCGCCGGTGACCGTAATGCGCGACTGGAGCTCGGCTCGGGCATGGCTATATCGCGAGCTTCGGCCCACGCACAATAGCGAATAACCTGGTCCTGGCTCCATGCATCCCGAGCGATGGAAAAGGATGGACGACTTGCTCCAGCGCGCGCTGCGGCTCCCGCAGGACGAGCGTCGCGCCTTCCTGCGCCGCGAGTCGGGTGGCGATGTCGCCTTGCAGGATGAAGTCGAATCGCTGCTCAGTTCGCACGACCAGGCGGGAAGCTTTCTGGAGCAGCCCGCCGTCCATGTGGCCGCGCAAGCGATGGCTCTCGTAGCAGAGTCACCTGCTCCTCCGGTTCGCGACGGGCAGATCGTCTCCCATTACCACATCCTACAAAAGCTGGGCGGCGGCGGCATGGGGGTCGTCTAAGGCGGCGCGCGCACTGACCCGGCGTGCCATGGACTCAGCCGTACGCAACGACGCCAAGGAACTCTTCGCACGCTATCAAGCCGAAGCAGCGTTACGCGAAGCAGAAGCCGGTAATCGGGAGCAGGCACGTGCCGATGCCAACGCAGCCGTGAAACTTGCCCCAAGCCGCTATGTTCTCGCAATCGCAGCATTGGCTCTGGCTAGGTCGGGCGATGCGCCTACGGCGGGGAAGCTGGCAGACGAACTCGACAAGGGCTACTCCGTTGACACGATCGTACAGAGATACCGGCTGCCTACAATCAGAGCCGCCTTAGCCTTGCAGCGAAACGACCCAAACCAAGCGATTGAATTACTCCAGGTGACGAGTCCGATAGAACTTGGGGACGAAGGTTACCTCCTTCCCGTTTATCTGCGTGGGCAAGCCTACCTCATGCTCCACGATGGCAACCGAGCGGTCCAGGAGTTTGAAAAGCTTTCGGCTCATCGTGGGATGGTAGGAAATTTTCTATTGGGTGCGCTGGCTCGCTTGCAGTTGGGGCAGGGCCTACGCTCTGTCAGGCAGCGAAGTGAAGGCAAGATCTGCCTATCAGGATTTCCTCACGCTCTGGAAGGATGCCGACCCTGACAT
>CAZDYZ010000734.1:0-3363 GCA_964509525.1 uncultured Acidobacteriaceae bacterium | reverse complement strand
CAGGCCTTTCACGAATTCGTTTTCGCCGGAGACTACAGATATTGTTTTCGCTTCAGTTGCCAAGAGGCCTCTTATAAAGGTGTTTTGACGCTTAGTTTATCTCGCTCCAGCCACTGGAATTTCGTAAAGCCGATTTGGTGTCGAGTAATACGAAACTTACCCTGTGTACTCTCCCCGTCCGCAGGAAGGATACGACATTCTTCATAAATTCTGACATCCCAAGGGTGCCATCTCCCCTGTAGCTACCGGACGACCACTCCCGGTGCAAACCCGTCAGCCTATCACGGCTCAATACCGGCCTCTTCCCAACTTTGACTGCTCCGTACTCGGGCTCGTCGACTACAATGCCCCCAGCTCATCAACCCGGGAGTCGATAGCAAGGACGCATTCACCAAAGGCGCTGTCAAACAGCTCTGATGGTGGCATTGGGTTTTACCTATCCCTAACACTCCAACTGTGACAACCACAGAACCAGCACTGCTTGGTTGCCCGTCTTGGCTAAGTTTCGACTTCGCATGATGTTCCATTCCACCCAAGGATGTTGGATCCCGTCCAGAGCTGTCGATTTGGGTGATTGCACTTCAACTACACAGGCGCTCTCCGGCGAAAACAGTCGTGGGGTTACACCAGGATCCGTAAGAATTCCTCGGCAACTTTGGTTGGGGAGCTTAGCAGATCAGAGATGACAGCGACTGAGTCAGCCCCAGCCTCAACCACCGAGCGGGCATTGGCGCGGGTAATTCCCCCGATGGCGACCAACGGCTTCTTGGTTTCCGCCCGTGCGGCACGGATGCCCTGGATCCCGACCAGCGGGTTATTGTGCTGCTTCGACGTCGTCACAAAGACCGGACCATAGGCGATGTAGTCCGCCGGACCTGCATCGGCCTCCCTCAACTGCTCGAGATTGTGGGAGGAGACGCCAAGGATGCGGTTGCAACCAATCACCGCGCGCGTCCCCTGCGGTGACAAATCGTCCTGTCCCACGTGAACGCCGTCGCAATTGGCGGCAATGCAGATATCAGCTCGATCGTTCATTATGAACGTCACATCATCGCCCAGCACGCTGTGGATCGCGCGCGCATGACTGAGCATCTCCCGTGTTTTATCTACCTTGTTTCTATACTGCAGCAGGGTAACGCCGCCGGAGGCAAGCTCGCGTGCATATTGGACAACAAAGGTCGTGGTGCGCTGGGGTGGCTCGAAGCAGGCGACATCGAGGATAGCGTACAGCTTGGGTAACCGCAATGCCTCAGACATGGGGTGCGGTTACCTCACAGCCTCTTTCGCGGGGGCCAGGAAGCGCTCCATGAACCTGGTGTCGAAGTTGCCTGCGCGGAAGTCCGGGTCGATCATAATCCGGCGGTGCAAGGGAATGCTGGTAAAAATTCCCTCGACCACAAACATCTCTAGGGCACGGGACATTCGGGAAATGGCTTCGTCGCGATCCTGTCCGCGCACCACAAGCTTGGCAATCAGCGAATCGTAGTAGGGAGGAATGACACCTTCGGCATAGGCCGCAGTGTCCACCCGCACACCAATGCTGCCCGGGATGTTAAACGCCGTGATCTTGCCGGCCGACGGCGTGAAGCGTTCGGGATGTTCGGCGTTGATGCGGCACTCGATGGCGTGCCCGCGGAACTGCACCGGCGAACTGATTATGGAGCTGAGCTTCTCGCCTGCGGCAATTTTGATCTGTGCTGTCACCAGGTCGACGTCGGTGATCATCTCGGTTACGGGATGCTCAACCTGGATACGAGTGTTCATCTCCATAAAAGACAGGTTGCCGTCTTCGTCCATCAGGAACTCAACCGTTCCGGCGTTCGCATAGCCAATCCTGCTCAGGGTGTTGACCAAAAGACCGCCGATCCGTTCGCGCAGCTCGGGAGTAACTTTCACCGAGGGTGCCTCCTCAAGCAGCTTCTGGTGGCGGCGCTGGATGCTGCAGTCGCGCTCGCCCAGACTTATCGCGTTTCCATGTTCGTCGGCTAGCACCTGGAACTCGATGTGGCGCGGGCGTTCGACGAATTTCTCCATGTAGAGATTGCCGTTGCCGAAGGCTGCTGCAGCTTCCGATTGCGCAGCGTGAAACAGGTTAGGTAGTTCCTCTTCCTTGCGGATCACACGCATACCGCGTCCGCCACCACCCGCCGATGCCTTCACAATGACGGGAAAGCCCACGCTACGCGCCCACTCCAAAGCTTCGCCCGCAGAGCCGATGATCCCATCCGAGCCGGGAAGGATCGGCACGCCCGCTGCTTTCATTGTGGCGCGTGCCATTTCCTTTTCTCCCATCAGGCGCGTAACCTCGGGCGGCGGTCCTATGAACTTGAGACCGGAAGTTCGGCAGACTTCGGCAAAGTTGGCGTTCTCGCTCAGCAGTCCGTAGCCGGGATGAATGGCCTCAACGTTGGCGATTTCCGCGGCGCTGATGACGGCTGGGACATTCAAATAGCTCTCGCTAGCGCGCGCAGGACCTATGCAAATTGCCTCGTCGGCAAACCTCACATGCAGCGAATTTCGGTCAGCTTCACTGTAAATAGCGACGGCTTTAATGCCCAGCTCTTTGCAGGCACATATTACCCGCAGGGCGATCTCCCCCCGGTTCGCAACTAAGATTTTCTTAAACATGAAACCGAGACTTACAATCGCCGGTTTGGGTCATGGCGGCTATTGCCTACGGATGCCGAAAAGCGGCATCCCGTACTCGACCGGGTTTCCATTGGAGACAAACGCTTTGGCCAGTACGCCCGAAACTTCCGACTCGATTTCGTTCATCAGTTTCATAGCTTCGATGATGCAAAGCGGCTGCCCCTCTTGAACGGAATCACCAATTTTCACAAAGGGCGGAGCACCTGGTGAAGCAGATTCATAAAATGTGCCAACGATTGGCGATTTCACGATGAACAGGTCGGCTTCTACCGCCGTTTCGAGAGCTGTGACGGCTGTTGCCTGCGGTGCTATGTCAGCGGAATTGTTTGCAACGACCTGTTGTGCGGCTGCACCAGGCGGCGAAGCGACCGCCGCCACGGTGGACACCGGAATCGATGCTACCGCGGGAGCGACGTGGACTACAGGTGGGGGCTGAAGCACGCCGCCCCGCCTGATATGGAGCTTGATGTCGCCGCGCTCCAACTCAAAGTCAGTGATGTCCTTTTCCACCAACAACTCGATTAGTTCCCGGATTTCGTTCTGGTTCATCGGATTCCGTTCGGCGGGACGCCTTTGAAGAGCCGCCTAAATTTCAATGAGTTGCTTGGCGACGGGGGTCAGCACTCGCGATCCGCTGCCCGTGACAACCACCATATCTTCTATCCGAATGCCGCCCTTACCGGGGACATAAATCTCGGGCTCAATCGTGATCAC
>CAZDYZ010000733.1:0-2544 GCA_964509525.1 uncultured Acidobacteriaceae bacterium | reverse complement strand
GACCTCGGCCACGTTGTGGATGAGCTTGATGATCTGCTTGGCAGCCCAGTACCCTGGGGCGGCTTTGCCGGCAAAAAGGTAGGTGCGCGGAACCGCCGGCACTTGGCCGTGCTCCACGATCCCGAGATAATCACGGATGATGCGCATCACGTTCAGCAATTGCCGCTTGTACTCGTGAATGCGTTTGATCTGGACGTCGAATAGCGAATCAGGGTCTACCACCACGCCGGTAAGGTCCTGGATGACTGCCGTCAGCTTCAGTTTGTTCTGACGCTTTACCTCTTTGAACGCTTCACGGAACTCCGGATCCTCGACAAAGGGTTCCAGATCATGCAGCCGGTTGAGATCCGTGATCCACTTGTTCTCATCCAGGGTGTGGCTGATCAACTCCGTCAGTCCCGGATTGGCCAGCAGCAGCCAGCGGCGGGGGGCAACACCATTCGTCTTATTGTTGAACTTCTCCGGCCAAATCTTTGCCAACTCAGGCACCAGGGAGTCCTTGAGAAGCTCGCTGTGCAATTTGGAGACGCCGTTCACCGAGTGGCTGCCAACGATGCAGAGGTTGGCCATACGCACCTGTTTCTCATAGCCTTCCTCAATGATTGAGACTTTTTGCCGGCTTTCTTCATCAAGCCCGAAAATCTCCTGCGCCTCACGCAGAAACTTCTCATTAATCGTGTAGATGATCTGCGTGTGGCGGGGCAACACCCTCTCCATCAGGGGTACCGACCATTTTTCCAGGGCCTCGGGCAGCAGGGTGTGATTGGTGTAGGCCAGCGTTTGCCGAGTGAGGTCCCAGGCCTTCTCCCAAGGCAGCCCGTGCTGGTCTGTCAACACACGCATCAACTCCGCCACCGCCAGGCTGGGATGGGTGTCGTTCATCTGGATGGCAACCTTCGACGGGAGCAGTTCGATATTCGCGTGCTGCTGGCAGAAGCGGCGCATGAGGTCGCCGATGGCGCAGGCAACCAGAAAGTACTCCTGCACCAGACGAAGCTCCTTGCCGCTCATCACCGAGTCAGAGGGATATAGCACCCGTGTGATGTTTTCCGAGGCAAGCTTCTGTTCCACGGCGCGAATGTAATCGCCACGATTGAAAATCTCGATGTCGAAGTCCTCTGAAGCTTGAGCGGTAAACAGGCGAAGCCAGTTCACCGTCTGACCCAAGTAACCCACGCTGGGCATATCAGTCGGCACTCCGACAACGACCTTATAGTTGACCCAGGTCTGAGTGGAACCTCCATCGGCGTCCCGTTGCGTCTCCAGGCGGCCATACAGCGGGATGCTCACGGCCTCTTCCGGATGCTCAATCTGAAACGGAGTACCGTCGGCCTTCCAGCGGTCCGGCTTCTCGCGCTGAAAGCCGTTAAAGATCTCCTGCTTGAACAGGCCGTATTCGTAGTCTATGCCGTAGCCGAAGCCAGCCATTCCGAGCGTTGCCATAGACTCCAGAAGGCAGGCCGCCAGCCGCCCCAAGCCGCCGTTTCCCAGGCCGGCGTCGCTCTCGCTTTCCATCACGTCGTCGAGGCTGACGCCAAAACTAGCCAGCACCTCACGACAAAGCTCCTCGAGGCGTAGATTCGACAGATTGTTCCCCAACAGGCGCCCCATTAGCCATTCCATCGAGAGGTAATAGAGCTTCTTGGAGTCCTTATGACGATAGCGCGACTCGGTTTCCAGCATGCGGTCAACGATGCGGTCGCGGATGGCGAGGGAAACCGGCTTAAGATAATCAGCCGCCTTTAGTTCAGACATCGGGCGTACGAGGGTATATCGGACGTGCCGCAGGATAGCTTGACGCAGTACCTCGGACGGTGGGACCCGCGTAAGAAACTCGGGTGATGACATAGAGAAAGAGGGCTTGTCGGCTCTGGAGTAAATTCCTCCCCGCAAGCCACCGCTCTGCTTGCGACCCGGGTCGGCAGACGGATGGTCGTCGAGAGGTGCGCCGTCCTCACCGAACCCCGTCGAATTGGACTCGTCCACGATAGCCGCGCAACCCCGCCCGGACTCTCTGCCATTCTAATGCATTCCTTCGGCACGAGAACAGCAGAGGTTGAACGGAGCTGCCTCACCCGAGGCACCGGGACGGGCCGATAACACTCCCTAATCGTCTGCCAGCCACAGGATACGGCCCCTCACCTCAGTGTCGGAGAAGGGTGAAACCAAGGACTTTCTGCTCGCCGTTATCTGTCGTCCGGGTCGAAACTCCGCGGCGTATCTGCTGGAAAGACCGTGTGTTTGGGCGCCGGCATGGGAACATTTCCCTTGGCGGAGCGCCACAGGATTGCATTCAAGACGCTGCTATCCGCTGCATCGGCCACAGAGAAATCGAGCTTGGCTGATTGCTTTGCTCCGGGGGCGTCAGCCGCATTGGCCTGGTAGATCAGTCCGTTGTCCCGGTTCCGATAGTCGGCTTTGAAGGGGGGCTGGTTGCCCGCCCCTGTGAACAAGGGTGCCATCACTGGGGCGTGGGCATCATTGTTATTCATTGGCGGAAGTCCGAGCAACGTCTCCATGGTGTGAATCATGTTCACCGTAGTG
>CAZDYZ010000732.1:0-3634 GCA_964509525.1 uncultured Acidobacteriaceae bacterium | reverse complement strand
GGCGCGTGGATCCGGACCGGGTCATGAGCTGGCTAACCTCCGGCCGTGAAAGTTGCCAGGCCGGTGATAACCCAAAGATGATGCCGGTGAAGAACGCTATTGCTGCTGTTACTCCCAGCACAGGAGCGCTAACTTCGATGGCTGCTTCGTGTGGGAATGAGTAGTGGGGTAGCCATGATTTGATCAGGGCTACGCCGCCATAGGCCAACAAAACTCCCCCAATGCCTCCAAGCAGGGAGAGCAGAACCGACTCTGTCAGGAGTTGGCGAATGATGCGGCTGCGCGCCGCTCCCACCGCCGAGCGCACCGCGAGTTCGTGCTGGCGCGCGCTGCCCCGGGCGAGCAACAGGATGGAAACATTTCCGCAGCCAACCAGAAGCAGCAACGCCACCGACCCAAACAGCAACAACAAAGTTGCTGAGAAACGCCCCAGAACCTCTTCGTTAAGGCTTACGATCTGAATGTGTAGATCTTTCGGAAAGGCTTGTGGGTCCAGCTGAATCCAACGTGAAACAAGAAGGCCCAACTCTGCCTGAGCGGCTGCGTAATGAACGCCAGGCCGCAGGCGCGAAAATGCCAGTCGATGGTCACGCGGATCTGATGATTGCGGTACGGGCAAATAAACGTCGGCATCGCTCCAGGTGAAACGTGGCGGCAGAACGCCAATCACTGTGTACGGCTTGCGATTCAGTTCGATGGTGCGACCGACGATATCTTTCCTACCTCCAAATTGGTGATTCCAGAAAAGATAGCCCAACACCGCGATGGGCGGCGCATCGTCGCCGGGTGCGTCGGTTTTGGTGAAGGTTCGGCCGAGGAAGGGTGGCACGCCCAAGAAAGTGAAGATGTTCGGTGAGTTTAGCGTGATCTGCGCAGTTGCCGGCATGTCGCCACCAGTCAGCGTCTGCGACTCTCCGCGCACAGTGAACGAGTCCTCGATCGATTTTGCCGCCAACAGTTCTTCATACTCCTGCCGGTTGACCATTAGCAGGGCTCTGTCGTTGTACTGCTTACTGATCAACTGAACGTGCATCATGCGATCTGCGTCCCTGTACGGATAGGGATTGAGCAGCACGCCATAAACTACGTTGAAAACAGCCGTCGTGGCTCCGATTCCAAGCGCCAGTGACAGCACGGCGACGACTGCGAATCCGGGAAACTTACGCAGCTGGCGCAGAGCGAAGCGGAGGTCTTGCAGAAGCGATTTCATCTCCTATCCTCGCTACACCCTTTCTGATATGGGCTGATGCAAGCGGCGGGCCTAGCCACGCCCTCTCGAGTAATACGCTGTTCCTGCCGGGGAAGTTTCCGACATTTCGAGGGTAACTGAATGAGCAGCTATCGCAAGACAAAGCGATGTGTCCATGTGCGGACACCTTGTTGCTCAGGGACAAGAATGTCGCGATGCGGGTGCCCGGTATCGATGTTGCGTTCTTGGCACAGCCCAGAGTGCCTGGAACAAGATTTCGATCTAAGGCGTGGAGTTACTACAAGGGACCCAAAGCTAACTGAGCCTTCCTAACAAGACGATGCGAAGTCTCAAAAAGATCGTATATTTTCCCTTCCAAGAAACTGTATCTACTGTAAACCGATGTCCTCTCCGGATCCGCACGTTTACCTCGTCACGTCCACCACTGCGACCTTATTCACACCGCTACATGCCAGGTAAAGGCGCCGATCCGGAGTGGCAACCATGTTGCGCACAACACCACCGCCTGATGGGATCTGGGTCAGGCTGAAGCTCTCGGACTTGGGATCAAACTTGACCAGCGTATTCGGGCGTACTCCTGACTCGCTATACCACACTTCACCGTCGCCGGTGATTGCGATTCCGTACGGTTCTGACTCTGCCCCTGCGGGAGACGCCCATTCCTTCAGCAACTTTCCGGCTGCAGGATCGAAGTGCCCAAGATACCCACGGGCGTAGTCAGTGTAGAAGATTGTGCCATCGGGGGCCAGAGCGATGCGCCGCGGACGAGCGCTCGCGGTCGGCAATGTGTACTCGTGGATTGTCATTGTTTTGGGATCGATCGTAGCCAGCTTGTTGGTGCCGAACTCGCAGAAGATGGGTACATTGTCCCGCAAGATCACGATGCCATAGGGCACGGCGTGCGGTGTGGGCGACTTGCTCAGGGTCATCTTGCCTGTTGTCGGGTCGAGCCGCCCAATGTAGTTCGTCTCTTCGTTGGTGAACCACAAAATACCATTGTGATCGAATACGGGGGTATGCGGATCTATTTTCGTGTTGCCGGATGGGCGATACTCGGTTATCTCACCCGACATGGGATCGAGCTTGCCAATGTACCCTCCGGCAATTGCGGTGAACCATATGCTGCCGTTCTTATCGGCGACCAGACCGTGCGGTCCGGAAGCTGGTGTCTTCAACGGGTATTCCTTGAACTCTCCAGTTTTCGGATCTAGCCGCCCGAGCTTGTTCGCTCCTTGCCCCGTGTACCAAAGCGAGCCGTCAGGCGCAACAGCGGGATCGTGCGGCCGGGATTTGGGCGTTGGAACGTCATATTCTTTGATCTGCACACTCAGCGTTGCGACCGCTGCAAATGCGGCAATCGTGGCGGTTAGCGTTAACCCGCATAATCTGCACAAAGACATGACTGCCCTCCTCGAAAATTGTAGTCTTCCGTTCTTGCGCTTTCCATCGGTGGCGCCGATCGTAATTTGATTAAGGCTAAAGTATGTGGCGAGGTTGCCGGATGTCGGAGGTCATCCTTCCCGAAGTCCCATTCTCCTCCGCTCAGTCGGCTACAGCGTAGACGTCAACCATCGGGGCACGCGATGATCTCTCTTGAAAAGCGACTGGGCGTTAGCTTCCTGGCCCACCGACGGGTCGCAGCAATGTCCCTTGACTCTCGGTTAATTGGGCCACCTTATTGTTCCCAACACAACCAGGAGCTGGGTAGTCAATGCAGAAACGTAACAGCGAACGGTAAGCCGACGGCAAGCAGCGCAATCAAGTAGATTGTTCCCATGATTGCACCCAGTCTCCAGAAGTCCTTGGTGGGGATGTAACCACTGCTATACCAGATCGGCGCGGGACCGCTAGCATATGGCGTGAGCACGCCCATCAGACCCAGCGAGTAGGCCAGGACAAGGGTGACAGCCTTGGTGGGCACACCTTGTACAGAAAGGACAGCCAGCAGGAATACCGGAAGCAGTGCCGTCGTCTGCGCCGTGATACTGGCAAAAAGGTAGTGAATGATGAAGAACATGGCGACGACGACAACCAGCATCAGCACCAGTGGAACGTGAGTCATATAAGTAGCTATGCGCGAGCCGAACCAAGAGAGAAAGCCTACATTACTCAGCCCTTCCGCCATCGCAACCAATGTGGCGAACCAGACCAGCACGCTCCAGGCTTGTTTATTGGCAAGAATGTCACTCCAGCTGACCACCTTAGTGAGCAACATCACCGAGATAACAGCCAACGCGACAACCACCGGACTGATCCACCGGTTCCCGCCTATCCATCCAACCAGCGCGGCGAAGGCTAGCGCACCCATGATCACTTCGCGGCGCGTGATGGGCCCCATGGTGATGAGTTCGCCTCCGGCCCACAGTGCAACCTCGTCGCCACGTTTGATCTCGGGTGGATAAAGGAAATATGCAATCAGGGGGG
>CAZDYZ010000731.1:0-1953 GCA_964509525.1 uncultured Acidobacteriaceae bacterium | reverse complement strand
CTCCGCAGGACCCACTGACATGGATCGCCGTGACTTTTTATCCGGTCTTTTGCTGTTCTGCATGGCGTGCACGCGGGAAAAACGCACTATCACCTGCGGCTCCAAGAACTTCACCGAGCAGCTGGTATTGGGCGAACTGCTGGCGCAATACCTGGAAAATGCGTGCCACATTCCCCTCGAGCGTCGCTTCTACCTTGCAGGGACGTACATCTGCCAGCAGGCACTGCTCGCTGGCCGCATCGACGTGTACATCGAATACACCGGGACGGCGTTAGCAGCGATCCTCAAGAAAAGCACTGCGGGTGACCCTCAGGCGGTGTATCAGCAGGTGAAGGACGACTATGGCCGCAAGTTCGGTTTGGATGTCATGTCGCCGCTCGGCTTCAATAACAGCTTTTCCATGGTGATGCGCGGCGATGATGCCCACGGGCTGGGTTTGAGCACCCTGTCGCAACTGGCAGAGGTTGCCCCGCGGTTGCGCCTGGGGGTGGGATACGAATTCCTTGAACGGCAGGATGGCTACAAGGGTCTGGTCAGCACGTACGGACTGAGATTTACCCAGGCGCCGCGCGTGATGGACCTGGGGCTACTCTACCGCGCGCTGCAGAACAAATCGGTGGACGTGGTCGCAGGGAACAACACTGATGGATTGATCGCGGCCCTCGGACTGGTGGCACTGGAGGATGACAAACATTACTTTCCGCCTTATGATGCAGTGCCGATCGTGCGTCCACAGCTGTTGCAAGAATGCCCCCAGGCGCCTGCTGCCTTCCAGCGCCTGGGTGGCCGCATCACGGCTGTTAGCATGCGAAGGATGAACTACGCAGTGGACGGGGAGAAGAAGGACGCCGCAGCGGTGGCGCGGCAATTCCTGCAGGAGCAGCACCTGATCTAGTGCCAGGTACTCAATCCCCTGGCTCAACCGGGTTTGCAAATCGCTTCAAAGGGCCGGCAGCATCAGGCGCGACTGAAGAAAAGAAAATTAGCCCACACAGGCCCGAAGGGGCCGAGAGGGCACTTCCCTGTGCGCCGCAAAGTCTTGCCTGGTCCGCTCACTGCAGCTAAGGCGCCGGTCACCGGTAAAGTACGCATTTGGCTGTGCCTAACTTCCCTCAAGCAGGGTAGAACTGCGATACTTGAAGCACACTAAGGTTGTTTTCATTCCCAACGGTCCCGCTGAAACTCTGCGTTGGTGTGGAAGCAAGCGAGCAGCCGGAAACATCCCGTATTACAGGTTTCTTCGACTCGTCAACGCAAAACCAGTGCGGTTTCGGGCTGACAGACCTGGGGAGAGGATCTTTTCTTTTAAGGGTATGGTGCATCGCAGCCAAGGCGTACCTCCGACTTGAGTGACCGCGATGTGCGTAGCGTAATGAGCGATTTCTTACAGGCTGTGCAGGAGCGCGTCGTCATCTATGACGGTGCGATGGGGACGAACATCCAGTTCCGCACCCCCAGTGTGGACGACTACTGGGGCAAGGAAGGTTGCAACGAGCTGCTGGTTTTGAGCCGGCCCGACATCATCAAGGACATTCACGCGGCGTTCTACGCTGTAGGCTGCGATGTGGTGGAGACTGACACCTTCGGGGCGACACGTGTCGTGCTGGCCGAATACGACCTGCAGGACAAAGTGCACGAGATCAATTTTGCCGCGGTGAAGCTGGCACGCGAAGTAGCCGCCAGCTTTAACGGACGCAAGCGCTTCGTGGCGGGATCCATAGGGCCGACGACAAAGCTGCCTTCACTGGGGCACATCAGCTTCGACGATATGGCCTCCGCGTACACTGAGCAGGCGATTGCGCTGATTGAGGGTGGAGTTGACGTTCTGCTGCTGGAAACCTGCCAGGATGTTCTCCAGGCGAAGGCTGGACTGGTCGGCATTTTCCGCGCTTTGAGTAAGACCGGCCAGAACATTCCGGTACAGGTTCAGGTGACGCTGGAAGCGACGGGCAC
>CAZDYZ010000730.1:0-2596 GCA_964509525.1 uncultured Acidobacteriaceae bacterium | reverse complement strand
CCCCAGCTGGTCTGCCAGACGTAATCAAGCTGTCCTTCTTTATTCTGGAATTGCACATTGAATGCCTTACCAAAGTTTTGTCCCAAGTCGTGGCTGGTGCCGGCCTGTAGGGCAAAGCCGTTCTGCATCATGGCCTCGATAGAGTAACTCCGCAGGGCCCCCGCGAACTTCTCCGACTGCGTCTTCACGCCCTTGATCACCGGCATAGCCATCACGTCCTCGGCCACCTCGGCGTACACGTCGAGCATCTGTAGTACCTCCGCCAAAGCTTCGTTATGACTGGCGTGCGCAGTGTGTCCCTCCTGCCATAGGAACTCGGTCGTCCGCAGGAACATGCGAGTGCGAAGCTCCCAGCGCACGATGTTGGCCCATTGGTTTACCTGCACCGGCAGATCACGCCAGCTCTTGATCCACTTCGCGAAGAAATGGCCGATGATCGTCTCCGATGTCGGGCGAATAACGTACGGTTCTTCGAGCTGTTTACCGCCGGCGACCGTTACCACCGCCAATTCCGGAGAAAAGCCTTCCACATGCTCGGCTTCCTTTTGCAGGAAACTCTGGGGAATCAGCAGAGGAAAATACATGTTCTGATGGCCGGTGGCTTTGAAGCGATTGTCAAATTCGCGCTGCAACAGCTCCCACACAGCATAGCCGTTAGCCTTGATGACCATGCAGCCTTTCACGATTTCGGCAGGCTCGGCCATGTCGCCTTGCAGAACCACGTCCTGGTACCAAGTTGCAAAATCCTGACTGCGAGCTGTGATGGGAGATTCGGCCATGAAGACGTCGTCCTTGGTGATGACAAAGTTGGGTGATGCGAAATGCGTAAGTAGCAGTGTACTAGAGCAGATCCAGAGTCGTGGCGACACACATCCCTACCTTCACGCTTCGGCTGCACCGAGTACCTGTAGACGAACTGGAAAGATTCCACAGGACAGGAAACTAGAATCCCCTGCGCACTTATTCGTGCCATCGCGAGAGCGAGGGTTATGAGCACTGTGACGTGACACTGCTGTAGCAGTGATTAGTGTGTCCACCCTGACACAATGCGAACGAGGACCTCTCTGATATGTCGGGTGATCATGCCGTCTTGTGGGCCTGGTCCAGGTGCAGTTGCAGGCTTAATTGCTCTTGATCTGTGGGCGAAGTGCGCGGGACAGAGTCCCGCGCTTCTGTCAGACGGGCCTCGGCATAGGAGGCTGATGCGGTTTCGGGTTCGGTCCTGGCATCGGAGGATTCGGTCCAGGCTTTGGCGTGGGCGGCGCTTGACAAACGACCGCCACAGTGACCGCCTGTGAGCCACCAGCCAGAAACGGAGTCGGCTTTGGCTGGGGGTGATTGGGTGCTGGATGCCGCGGCGCCGTGGGCTTGGGTGGCGTTGGCGTCACCGCAACCAGCGGAATCGGCTTTGGCTGCCGGGGTGGATTGGGTAGTGGATGCCGCGGGGGGTTAGGCATCGGCGGAATAGGCTGCCTATGTAATATTGCCTGACCGACAACTGTCGAAGGAGTCGTGGCATATCCGGCTGTCACGAACAACACCAGGAGCATTACGACTCCGGCAAATAGTTTGCGAGTCATAGTTTTTCTCCTCAGTCCTGGAACGTTTCGCCCGGTTGGTTTGCTGTGATGGCCCTTAATGAGTCCGGATCATGCCCAGGGCGGGTTAGGTAGAGCGGGCTACACGAAAAAACTAGAATTCACATTGGCACGGATCTGACGCAGGCAGCAGAGGCGTTGGTCGGCTAAGTGGCCCCCATATTCTCGAACGGGCCCGTGGAGAGAATTTGGTTGTTGGGCAGATACAACTTTGCTAGATCGATCCGAGAATGGGGTCACCTATCAACGTAGAGCTGTCGTCAGGCTCGGCTACCGGATTCACCAGCAAGCAATACTCTCCACCGTAGAGACTTACACTCCAGCATCCCTCTCGTCAGTGACCTGTGTTACCTAGCGCTTTGATTACGTCGCCTACGATGGAGAGCGCCTGCCTCGTTTGCACCCAGCGGCTGACCTTGGCTGTCTGGTCTCCTTGTCTGATCCTCTGTGAAGTGAGAGCCGCAATGGCTGATGAAAAAAGCACGCCACGTACCGGCTCATCTGTCTCCGTTCCTCACCAGCTTCAGGAATTCGGCGTGGACACGCTTGTCATCTGACAGTTCCGGGTGGAAGGTCGCGGCCATCACAGTTCCCTTTCGAACTAACACAGGATCGTCCCCTCGCTTGGCAAGAACTTCAACGCCCTCGCCCACTCTCTCGATGATTGGAGCTCGGATGAACACCATCTCCAAAGGATCACCACCCAGAGCACTGGGGGCTTCGATAATCGTGGAATCGATCTGTCTGCCATAGGCGTTGCGGCGAATCGTGATGTTAATGGCATCCAAGCCCGGCTGATAAGGATTGGCCACTTCCCTGGCCAGCATGATTGCCCCCGCGCACGTGCCGAAGGTTGGTTTTCTGTGAACAAAATCTTTCAGCTTCTGGAAACATTCCTCTCCGAGCAGCTTCAAGAAAGTCGTGGACTCGCCTCCGGGAATGATCAGTCCATCAAGCTCATCAAACTGCTCTTGCTTGCGCACGAGTACGACTTCCGC
>CAZDYZ010000729.1:0-2722 GCA_964509525.1 uncultured Acidobacteriaceae bacterium | reverse complement strand
CAACGCTCGCGGGGTTTGCAATGCGCTGTTTTTGCCGACTGGAGGTGTGGGTAACTATACTCCGTCGGAGGCCCGGGTCATGGCGGGTCTGCTTCGTCAGGCTGGCATCGCTGAAGGGAGAATCGTGCTCGACGAAGCCTCCCAGGACACGCTGAGTTCGGTGCGTAACTGCACTCGCATTTTGCGTACTTTACCTGCTGTCAGAGATATAGTGATCTGCTCCGATGCTTACCACCTCCCGCGCTGCCGTTGGTTGTTCTACCTCTACGGCATCGCAACGCGCCCAGGTCAGGTCACCGGTGGCGACTTCAGGAAGCGACCGCTTTGCGGGGCATATTATTGTCTGCGCGAGATAGCCGCCTTACCTGTGGATACCCTGTTGCTGCTCATGTCTCGGATCGGGTGAATTTTCCGATCCCCGTTATCGTGCAACTGGTCTGCCGCACTCGGCTGTGGCTCCATGCGGGGTGCCAAGGACAGAAGTTGCCACAGCTGGCGGCGACGAAAAGAAAATATGATTGTCGGAGTTCATGCCGCATCGGAGCTACTGCGACGATTGTGGCCGACACGCTGCCGTGACCAGATAGACATCTTTTCGTGTCGCTTCGGACGTCACAAATGGGCTCATTCCTCTTGAAGTGAACGGGAAACGGGCATCAACGTCCCCAAGATGTTCCACTACGTTCAAAGCCTGATCGCAGAAGTCGTGTTTAGCGAGAGATTTTGCTCGCTTCAATCTCAGCTCCACGTAAACTTGTCGAACATCGACAGCGCCTTCCTCCCGCGGAAAGAAATGGTTCGTGAGCTGTTCTTCAGCGCGGTCAAATTCTTCAGATTCTCCTAATAGGTAAACCAAACGGAAAACGAGAGACGCAGGAGCATTATGCAAATCTGGAAATGCAGCAAGCGCTTCAGCACGCTCAGCGACCGGCTGCCCGGCTCTTTCCATGGCTTCCTCGAGCCCAAGATAGATATCCACATTGGTGGGGTCAAAACGCATTCCTTCGCGGAATATCTCGATCGCCTGCGCGATCGAGCCGCGACCACGCAACAGCGAGTAGCCAATGTTCCGCTGCAGAGTTGGAATATCGGGCTTGATACGGCGGGCTAGCTCCCACTCCCCCACAGCAGGTTCGTTCATGCCTCCGGAGAGGTAAAGCGATCCCAGGAGAAAATGCGCGACTGCGTCTTGCGGATTAACGGAAAGCGCTTGTTCCAGAACTCCAAACGAGTCCCAACGACTCGGAAAAACGTAAGTAGTTGGCATGCGGGAAGCGGCCTCAAAGTCGGCGCGCCCATCTTGACCTAATGCATGGCGGCAATAGCCGCGGTAGTACGCAATCATGGGATAAGAGGCTGGAGGCAAGTTCCCTGGTTCACTCACAACCTGCAGTCCCGATGGATAGGTCCTCGCCAAAAGATCGACTGCGTCGCGATAGAGTCCAAAGCGCATGTAGTCAGATGCGATCTCCAAAATGCGTTCGGGATCCCCCGCCAAGTGGGCGAAGAGCGTCGAATCACTAGTGCCCAACAGGACAGCTTCGTAGCGCAGGAAAGAACTGGTTGGATCCTGCCGTCGCCATATGATGAGCTGCCGTTTCGCATCGTCCACCCGGTGAAGATTTCGTAACAGCGCAACTTCTATGCTTCCAAGGCGACTTGAATCCAGATGTTCAGGAATTGCCTTCTCGATCAGGTGTAGAGATCCATCCAGATTTTCGTTTCGTGCTTCGTCCGCCGCCAGCGCGAACAACGATGAGGTCCGAAATCGGCCGAACTGCTGCGCGGATTCCCAGAGTCCACGTGCTTCGCTAGCGTCGCCCATGATGCTGACGGCGATAGCTCGATAATACGCGGCTTCAGTATCGTTGCTCACTCGTAATAAGACTTTCGCAAGGTGTTCCGCTCCGGCTTGGTATTGCTTAAGCGCAACTTCAAGCCGGCCGGCCGCCCGGTTGAGAGCAACGCTTTCCGGAAAAGACTCCAGACCCCGCAAATATGTGCGATGGGCCGCGAGCAAGTCTCCATTCCGTTCCTGATCTGTTCCCAGCGCTACAAAGTCGTCCGAACCGCGATTTTCCTCCGCCGGAAAAGATTGGGCAGGTTGTTTCCCGGTTTTCACCTTGTCCTTGCCAATAAGATCATAAGCGCCCTCAGTGTGCCGCAAGAGCACTCTGCCAGCTTCGTCACACACTTCGAGTGTGTAAGTTGGCTCCGCAGGCAAACCAGCGAATGTTTTCTTAAAGGTCGTGCGTGGAGAAAGAGAAGCCACGTATGAGTCCACCAAGTGTTGTCCATCTAATATCTTGATCGAGGCGTTCGGGATTTCTCTCGTGACGTTGAGAACAGTGCCTAGGGTGATCGTGTGGGGAGGGACGGCGGGAGCATCCTTACTGATCTCGCGGGTTAGATTGAGAACGACGTCAGGTGTCGCACGTGAAACGCCGCCAAGATCGCGTATGGGAATCCACGTTTCAGCAAAAGAGAGTGCTTCCTGGGGCTCCAAGAATCCGTATGTTTCTTGATCCCTGAATAGGCCCGCTTGAATTTCGACGTAGGCACTGGCATTGTCTGAGAGCGCTCTGCGCCAATCCAAACCATCCTGGTCTTTGCCCCACGACCAGATCTTCTTAGCCGGCAAATCGAGCGGGCTAGAATAGTGAACGACCCCGGCCTGAGTTTGCGGATGATAGACGGCCATGTATGGCTCGCGGCTGCCGTA
>CAZDYZ010000728.1:0-4273 GCA_964509525.1 uncultured Acidobacteriaceae bacterium | reverse complement strand
TGGCGCACCATTCAGCGCGCCCACGCCATTGCCAACGGGGTTTATGTTGCGGTGCCCAACCGGGTCGGTTTCGAGACGGGCAACATTCGGGGGAACGAAGCGCCCGGGAAGGGCCTTGAGTTCTGGGGAGGATCGTTCATCGCCGATCCCTTCGGACAGGTAATCGCCCGAGCCGGCCATGATAACGAAGAGGTACTGGTCGCCGAAGTCGACCTGAAACGGATGGAAACCATACGCCGCAACTGGCCGTTCTGGCGCGACCGCCGCGTAGACGCTTACGGCCCGATCACCCAAAGGTTCATGATCTGATCCGTGGTCCTGATGAATCCACTGCAAACCCCCGCCGCCCTCGGTTACCGCATGCCAGCTGAATGGGAGCCACACGAGGCCACCTGGATCGCGTGGCCTCACAACCGCTCCGATTGGCCGGGCAAGTTCGAGGCGATCCCGTGGATCTACGCGGAGATCATCCGTCATCTGGCGCTGGTCGAGCGGGTCAACGTTTTAGTCGAGAACGAAGCCGCCGAAGCCAAGGTGCGGAATCTGCTGGGGCAAGCCCGCGTTCTGCCCGAGAAAGCCGTGGAACCGGGAAAACCTGCGGGCGCCATTCGATTCTTCCCGGTGCGGACAAACCGTGTCTGGGTGCGAGACTCCGGCCCTATCTTCGTTCGTCGCGATTCACGCCGTTCGCGCGACGACGGCCCGATTGTCGCGGCTACGGCCTGGCGCTTCAATGCCTGGGCGAAATACAGCGACTGGGGATTCGACGCTCCCGTCTCGACGAAAATCGCCCACTTCCTGGGCATGCCGGTGTGGCACCCAACCCTCAATGTCAACGGGAAGGCAAGGCGGATCGTTTTGGAAGGCGGCAGCATTGACGTCAATGGACGCGGGACACTGATCACGACCGAAGAGTGCTTGTTGAGCCCTGTCCAGCAGCGCAACCCAGGAGTCACGCGCCGGCAATTCGAAAAGGTGTTTGCTGACTACTTCGCCGTGACGAAGGTCATCTGGCTGGATCGTGGCATCGCCGGCGACGACACACACGGCCATGTGGACGACATCACCCGCTTTGTCGCCACCCACACCGTAGTCACCGTTTATGAAGATGATCACAGTGACGTCAATCATGAGCCGCTGCGCGAGAATCTGCGGCGGCTCACCCGTAGTACGGATCAATCGGGCAAGCAGCTGCGCGTTGTGAAACTGCCGTTGCCTGCGCCTGTGTACTTCCGCGGTCAACGTTTGCCGGCCAGCTACGCTAACTTCTACATTGCGAACAAACTGGTCCTTGTGCCGGTGTTCAGCGACCCCAACGATCGTGTCGCCCTTAACACCCTCGCCCAAGTCTTCCCGGGGCGTCAGGTCGTCGGCATCTACTGCCGGGATTTTATCTGGGGACTGGGTGCTCTGCATTGCATGACCCAACAGCAGCCGCCGGCCAATTAGATGGCAGAGATCAATAGATAGCGGTTTGAAAAGGCCCCTGCGTTGCAGTTTTCTCGGTCTCCCGGACCCTGTTCTGATATCCGTCTCTACCCTTTTCGTTTGCGGAGGACCGCCAGCCCCGCGTAGATGCCAGCGGCTACACCGGCGTACAGGAAACCATTGGCGAGAATGATCGTTCCCGCAGCGAGTATCAGGGCAAAGTCAGACGCTGGTGCGGGACCGACGGCGTACGACAAGACAAACGGTGGACAGATTATAAGCGCAGCTGTGGCAGACCAATGCCGGACGACAGCGGGATGAGATCTCCAAAGAACGTATACAAACAATGCCACGATCATGCCCAAGGCAAAGCTGAGGAACATCACCATTACAAAACGGTTTCCGGTGTCAGTGGCTTGTGACTTCAATGTGTCCCCCATTCTTCCAGATTGACAACGACACAGCCGAGGGCACCACCGGCTAACACAGGCATGCTATGCTCACTTCAAAATCAGGCGAGGAGAAGCCTAATGAGCAGCAGGACTACTATGCCAGGTATTGCCGTCACTGTCCCGCATAACATGGTTACCACGGCTTTTACGCTGGATGGCTATCGAATCGTTCGTAATCTCGGCCTGGTGCGCGGCATTATTGTGCGCTCGCGTTCCATCGTGGGAACCATCGGCGCCAGTCTGCAAACCCTGGTCGGGGGCAACATTACGCTGCTCACCAATCTCTGCGAAACAACACGCGAGCACGCCTTCGATCTTATGCTGCAGCATGCGGCCGAACTTGGCGCGAATGCCGTAATCGGAATGCGCTACGACGCAACCGAAGTCATGCAGGGTGTCACTGAAGTATTGGCTTATGGAACCGCGGTCTACGTTGAAAAGGAATAGTTCGGCGGAACAAATGGTGAGCCCGGCAGGAATCGAACCTGCGACCCACGCATTAAAAGTGCGTTGCTCTACCAACTGAGCTACGGGCCCACTCTGATCAAATCTATCACAGATAAAACGCCGGGCTCATGGCGCGGAACACGGGTGGGCTGCCTCCGATGGCTCGGCAACGTTAAGCGCATGCCTGGACATTCAGGTGTACGCGCGGTGGTGGTGGGAGCCCGGTTCGGTGGTCTGGAAGCCACCAAATCTCTGACTCGTCTGCCGGTTCAGATCACAGTCGTGAACCACAAGAACCATCCTACCTTTCAACCATTGCTTCACCAGATTGGACAGCAGGGCTGTCACCGGCGGAAATTGCCGCTCCGATTCGCCGAATCCGAGTCCTCATCGGATTTCGCAACCGGATTTTGGTCATGATCCAGTGGGCGTGGAGTTATGTAACCTAACGGGCGTGGAGCCAGGCTCATCATGGGTGAATCACGCGTGATTATCCGGCCTTCGACGGAATACGCTGAGCGCGCTTAGATCCTTCCGACGGCCTGGCAGGAGAAGACGCAGCCCAGCATGAAAAGAGCGAACCGGTACGCAAAGTGAGTTAACGAGATTGCCAGCAATAACTTCCTACCGCTTCACGATTGGGTTGTATCCCTCTGCAATCAGCTTGGTTTTCATAGCCTCGGCTTCCTGCATGGTTGCGAACGGGCCTACCTGCACGTGGTAGTACCTGTCATTGGTAGCGGGATTATTGACCACGAAAACGTTGTAATGCTTCTGCCGCAGTGCACCGGTAAGAGCAACGGCGTCGTCCTCTCGGGAGAGAGCGGCAATTTGTACGACGATAGTTCCGGGACCCGTAACAGGAGCGGGGTGGCCGATCGATGGCGTGGCACTTTGGCCAACGGCCTCAGTCGGCTGGGCGGCTGAGGGGGAGGCGTTCGCCGCGAGGCTCTCAGCTTCCGCGGGCGCCTTCTGAGGAACAGTGGGCGGGTTGCTCTTCGCAACCGTTTCTGCGCTGTCACCTGTCTGTTGCACCGCTTTGTAAAAAGTCAGGTTGCTCTGCGGATTGGAGGTTGTGGCCTGGTTCTGACCCGATGGCCCTGCGTCTGACTTCAAGGCTACAGCTGCGGGAGACTTTTCTTCGCTGGAATCAGCGGTTGCTGCCGGCGGTGAGGCAGCTAGTACCTGGGTCGGCTGGTCGTTTAATGCCTGCTCACGCGCATTGCTTTTGCCCAGCGAGTAGCCGATTGCAAAAAACACCCCGCAAATCGCTGCCAGAAGAAAAAATAACCCCAACAGCCGACCAACGCCCAACGTTATCTCGGTGTCCTCTGAAGCCATAGCCTCCTCTACCTCGTCATTTTGCCTTCGGCTCGAAGCCTGTGATCTTCGTAGTATCCGCATTCACCAGCTTTTCCAGCCCCGCCAACAGGTCCACCGGCACAGGGAAGATGATGGTGGTGTTTTTCTCCACTCCGATCTCCGTCAATGTCTGCAAGTAACGCAATTGAATACTGGTTGGCTCGCTGGCCAGCAAGTGGGCTGCATCAATCAGCCGCTGTGCAGCCGCGAATTCGCCTTCGGCATGAATGATCTTCGAGCGTTTTTCGCGTTCAGCTTCGGCCTGTTTGGCCATAGCACGCGTCATGGTTTCAGGGAGATCAACCTGCTTCACTTCCACGTTGGTGACCTTCACCCCCCAGGGATCGGTATGCTGGTCGAGAATCGATTGCAGTCGGAGATTGATCTTCTCGCGATGGGCCAGCAACTCGTCGAGGTCCACCTCGCCCAACACCGAGCGCAGTGTGGTCTGGGCGAACTGTGATGTCTGGTACATGTAATTTGAAACAGCGACCACCGCTTTGTTGGGATCGATGACCCGCAGGAAAATGACAGCATTGACTTTCAGGGTCACGTTGTCACGCGTGATGATGTCCTGCGGCGGA
>CAZDYZ010000727.1:0-3621 GCA_964509525.1 uncultured Acidobacteriaceae bacterium | reverse complement strand
CGTAGCCTGCAATGACAATGACGAATTGCGGCAGCTTTTACCCACTGTTCAGCGGCGGATTCTGACCTACGGAACCCGTGAGGGCTCCGACTTCCAAATTACGGATGTGCAGTGCTCGGCACGCGAGAACAGTGCGACACTTAGCCGGTTCCGCCTGAGCTACCAAGGTAGCGATCTCGGCAAGTTTCGCTTGCGCGTTCCTGGCGAACATAACGTCAGAAATGCTTCCGCAGCGATTGCGGTAGGGATTGGACTGGACGTACCCGTGGAGAAGATTCGAGAAGCACTAGGGACCTTCAATGGTGTAGACCGTCGGTTTCAGCAAGTTGGTACTGAGAACGGCGTGATGGTCATTGACGATTATGGACATCATCCTACCGAGATCCGCGCTACGTTAGCCGCGGCCCGGCACTGCGGCTACCGCCAGGTACACGTAATTTTTCAGCCGCACCGTTACACCCGCACGCAGCTCCTATTGGACGAGTTTGCGACTGCGTTTGGCGACGCCGATACGCTGCTGGTGCTAGACATCTACCCCGCGAGCGAGCGGCCCATCTCCGGCATCGACGCAGAGCTGTTAGCGAAGCGCATCACGGAAGCAACCGGGCAGCAAGCCCTCTACGTCCCATCCTTTGTTGAAGCAGTCACGCTCGCCACAAGGGCAGCGAAGTCAGGCGACATGATTCTCACACTGGGCGCGGGGAGCGTTTCGCAGCTCGGACCGCTGGTGCTCGAACGGCTGCATAGCCAGAGCTCAGAACTCAGCAGTCGATAGCCCGATCGTTGCCTTTCTTCAGGTACAGAAGGACGAAGTTTACTCTTCTGGTTCAAGTCCGGCGGTGAATTCCATGCTTCCTGATTCTCTGTCTCCGCAGGGTGGAAGAAAACGGTTATAGTGAGGCGAACAGCCGAAGTTCTGGTCGTTTCATCCGGGTTTCATGGCACGGAAAGGTTTATCCACAACGCCGGAAGAGGAACGCGAAGCATCCGCTGGCGAATCCACGGTACGCAAGCGCGGCAGCGACGAGGCTGCTGTCGACGGGCGCATGCTCGACCTCGGGGATGAGGATGAATCGCCGTTTCTGCGGGGGCAGAAGCGCGTTCCCGTAAGGCGAGGCATGCTGCCTCGCAAGGCCGCCAGCCGAATCGAAGTCGCGCTGGTGCTAATCGCATTAGTCGGGTCGGTCGGCGTGATCTGGTTCACGCTCTATCAATACGCCACGAAGTCGTGGCGTTTTCGTATCGATTCCAGAGACGATATCGCAATTTCCGGCGCCAAGAATGTCAGCACTCCGCAGGTGCTGGAAGCTTTGGCGAGCGATATCGATCGTAACATCTTCTTTGTGCCGCTGGACGCCCGCAAGAAAATGATCGAACAGATTCCATGGGTACAATCAGCAACTGTGATGCGCCTGCTTCCCAATCGGCTGAAGGTCGTTGTCAAGGAGCGGACGCCTGTCGCCTTCGTCCAGATCAACTCCCATATAGAATTGATTGACGCCAATGGCGTAATCATGGAGTTACCTGCGAATCAACAGACGAACTACTCATTCCCGGTCATCATAGGCATGACCGAGGGGGAGCCGGTGTCAACGCAAGCCGCCCGCATGAAGATTTACGCACAACTGGTGAGAGAATTGGATTCCAATGGAGCGCATTATTCGCGCGATTTGAGCGACGTTGATCTGTCCGATCCGGATGATGTGAAGGCCACCGTAACCGATCCGCATGGAGCAGTTCTGGTTCACCTCGGCTCATCGAATTTTCTGGATCGCTTCAAGGTTTACGTGGCACACGTACAGGAGTGGAGAACACAGTTTCAGAGTTTGCAATCGGTGGACCTGCGCTATGACCATCAGGTAATCCTCAATCCAGATGTACCCGCTGCTGCGAGCAACGAACGTAGCCCCGACACAGCATCGAATTCTGAGGCCACACCCAAGACGCCAGCGTCACCACGAAAGAGGAAGCGCCCGTAAACCATGGGAAGTCAAACTGATAACCTGCTGACGGTCATCGATGTGGGTAGTGCTAAGACGTGCGTTATCGTTGCCGAAGTGAACGACTACGCTTTGCGCTATCGCGGCCACGGCATCTCCGACTCGCGCGGCATGCGAAAAGGAGTTATCGCCGATCTTGACAAGGCAGTGGACTCCATCAAGAAGGCGGTCGAAGAAGCCGAAAACGTCTCAATGGCGCCAGTCGAACACGCGCTGGTTGGTGTAGCCGGCTCGCATATTCGCGGGGTGAACAGCCACGGTGGCATATCTCTGGGCTCGCGGTCACGCGAAATCAACCGCGAGGATGTCCGCCTGGCGGTGGACAAGGCGCGTAGCATCGCCATGCCCGACGATCGGGAGCCGCTGCACCTGCTGCCACAGGAGTTCATCGTCGACGACCAAGGCGGAGTCCACGATCCTGCCGGACTGATGGGCAGAAAGCTTGAGGTGCGCGTCCACGTCGTGACCGCGGGAACGACTGCCACGCAGAACGTGGTCACGGCTCTCAACCGCGCTGGTATCCATGTCGATGACACTGTCTTCGAGGCGCTGGCCTGCGCCGATTCGGTCCTCCAAACCGACGAACGGGAACTAGGTGTCTGCCTGGTCGACATCGGCGCCGGATCAACTGACCTGATTGTGTACTTTGAGGGAGTGGTTATCCACACCGGTGTTATTCCGATTGGCGGTGATCACTTCACCAACGATGTGGGCGTTGGTTTCCGTACCCCGATTCCTGATGCTGAAAGCATCAAGAAGATGTTCGGCTGCGCCATCGTCACCCGAATCCCTTTGGGCAACGAGATCGAGGTGCCCTCTGTAGGCGACCGCCCGTCACGCATGATGCAGCAACGCATGCTTGGCGAAATCCTGGAACCGCGTGCTCGTGAGTTGATGGAACTGCTGCGCGACCACCTGCGCCACGCGGGCGTCTACGAATTGCTGGGCGCGGGGGTGGTATTTACCGGCGGCGGTGCACGGCTCAACGCGCTGCTGGAGGTTGGTGATGACATCCTGCGGCGTCCGGTGCGGTTAGGTTATCCGGTTCCCATCGCCAAGCTGCCTTCAAACCTGTTGGAACCAGAATTCGCGGTGGCGATTGGGATGATACTGTACGGGCATCGAGCGCGTCAGGCGCGAATGAACATTGATCGTGGTCTCGGAGCAAAACTCAAAGCGTTGTTTGCCAGGCAAAACGCTTAACCAACTTCAGACTTGATAGCGTCCCCACGGGCGCGGTTTTAGGGAGTGGAGATGATTGAAGACTTCAGCAAGAGGAATGAACCTGAGGACGATATCCGTATTCATTTCAACGAGGAGCTGCTGAACAGCGCGAAAATCAGGGTCATCGGTGTTGGAGGAGGCGGTGGTAATGCGGTCAACCGCATGATCGAGTCTCGCTTGGAGGGTGTAGAGTTCGTGGTAGCGAACACCGACCTTCAGGCCCTGAAGCTCTCTAAAGCGCCAGTGAAGATCCAGCTCGGAGTCAAGCTGACCAACGGCTTGGGCGCGGGCGCCAATCCCGAGGTTGGTCGCAAAGCTGCGCTGGAGGACGCTGACAAGATGATCGAGGCTCTGGAAGGTGCGGACATGGTGTTCATCACCACGGGCCTCGGTGGCG
>CAZDYZ010000726.1:0-2459 GCA_964509525.1 uncultured Acidobacteriaceae bacterium | reverse complement strand
GCTGCTGGGCGTGGTATTGGGCGGGCGCAAGAGCCTGTGGGGCGCATTTGTGGGCAGCACCCTCATCGTGCTATTGCCCAACCTGCTTTCCAATCGCACGCTCTTTCAGGCCTTCGCCGCCATCGTACTCGCCTTCACTGCCGCCGACACCGCGGAAATTGAATCGCAGCGTTGCGAAACCCCGTCGCCACAGCGCATCGAGAACGGCCTCGACCACGTTGTTGTGCATTGACCCGCCGTACATCGGATGCGGATGGCACACCACTGCCGCGCCTGCCGCTCTGCTTTCCGGTAGCGCGATCAGACCTTCGAGCTGAAGCTCAGCGGAGCGAAAGACGACATGACTCTCGATCATGGGGTTTCCTGACGACCCGCGAAATCGCCTACCCTCGACAATCAGGGAGCGCGGTACGGTCCTAGGCTTCTTCGGGGTCGCGCCGGATCAGAGTCACAATCGCGACGAACTCCCGCGGCGTCATCGCATGGCCGAGCATGCTCAAATGCTTGAGAGCTTGCAGCTCGCGCTTGGTGACCTGATATCGGCTGAGCAGCGCGCGATCGTTGAGAAGTGCGCGCCAGGCCTCTTTGGGAGTTCTCGTCTTCGGCAGCCGGGACGAAGGCATCATCGACCGGGCCTCCGGATGAGCCAGAACAAAAAGCTTTTGCTTCTCGAGGCGGAGCGTGTCGGCGATACGACCAAGAAGCGCCAGCGACGGCTTCCGCTGACCCGTCTCAAGGTATGCGACATGACTCGCCTTGACGCCGATACGCGCCGCCAGCTCGCGCTGTGTCAGCCCGTGCGCCTGTCGGTGTTCCTTCAGTAACTGCCCGAATTTGTTGTTGTTGTTCACAGTTCGTACTCTTCCAGAAGTCCTTCCCTTAGTTTGGTGTAGTGGATCATTCCTGCCAAATATTGCAAACGATTCCCAGCCGAGAGCCGCGAATCGACTTTAAGGCCATACCTAACCGCGAAATAGTCAAGGATCCCGCGCTGCTGTAAATCCCTCTGGTTTTCTCCGTTTCCAGCACTCCGACTGCAGCGGGTCTTCTTTAGAAATCTTTTGGCTACGTTGAAAGGCAAAACGCCAAGGCTGACGAGAACGTCAGCGGCAAGCTCAGGGGGATCCTCGAGATGCTGCTCGTAGCCGGTGTAAAGCATCATTTGAGGCCCGTTGACGTTTCCAAACATTTCGGCCGTGAGATGGTGAACCATTTCGTGAGCGAAGGCCGCCCCTATAACCGCCTCGTGGTGCGCGGTGTTGACGCAGATAATAGGGCGTTTGATGCGGGGAGTTTTGCGCACTTAAAACCCCATCAAAGCCCGGCCGTGCTCGGAAGAAAGTCGCGCCAGTTTGAATTCAACCCCTAACGATGCCCAATGCTTGGTAAACTCCCTGGGAGATACGACTTTAACCGGTTGTTCATTCAGCCGAGGCCAAACCGTTGCCCTAGCCTCCGAGATCAACTCTTTGATCTCAGAGCGAACGAAATTGCGCCTTAGCGCTGCTCGGTAGTCCAGCTTGGTCAGACGGTCAACCTCGTTTGCCGAGGCCGCCAGCCCGGAAGCGCTGCGACTGCGGGAATTCCGGACGGACGCGAGAATCTCCTGAATCAAGCCCTCGAAGTTTGACACACTCTTAACCTGCGCCATTTGAGCAATCGCCCGTTCGCGAAGCACTCTCAAACTGTATTCAATTAGGCGCAACTTCGCAACTCTGAGCGCCCTCCTTCTTATAAGCGTGTTTCCTCTCTAATACCTCTTGACACATACTGAAACTCCATGTGAGCACGAGGCATCGCTTGAGCGGTTAGAGCGGGCCAGTGCCGATTGTAACGAACAGTTGCCCAACTCTGACGAGGGCGCGTCTCCCACCGGTCTGAAATCCAAATCCCGAGGCCTGTAAACCCACAGTCTAAAAATGGAGTCCATAACATGGAAATGCGCGTATCAAAGTCAAAAGAGGAACGCGAGATCTTTTCTCAGCGGGTCACCGAAGCCCGCGCACAGTTCGCTTCTGGATATCGTGGTATCTGCCGAGGCCCCATTGATAACGATGCCCGTCTCCGCGCCGCAACTATTCTTGCATTGTTCGAACGGGACGGTGCTCCTGCCGACGCGATGATGGCTGGAATGGCAATACATGATTTGGAAGCCTTCCCGCAAAGTTGCCCGGTACCGGATCTCTCACATCTGCCGCCTGAATCGGTTTTCGAGTGCGGCGACCATTGGTCGCTGGCGCGCGGAGCCGGGATGCACATGTGGTGCGCGGCCGCCATCTACCTTGCCCGAATGAAACCTAGCGCCGTGGTCGTCTACCTGGCAGTCAATCCACCCGCACACATGGGATTTTACACAACTATGGGTTTCGTTCCAGCTGGCGACCAACTTCCCTATCCATACCTGGAGACGGACTGGGAAAATCCCAGCCTTATCTTGGCTCGATCGTGAAGTCCCGGAT
>CAZDYZ010000725.1:0-3280 GCA_964509525.1 uncultured Acidobacteriaceae bacterium | reverse complement strand
TGTCGATCGAGCCCAAGCAGCCGACCCGAAAAATCAGCGTATCGGCGACCTGCTAACGAAATTGAAGACACCGGAGCCGCGACACTAACATCGCGCGCATGGCACATTGCAGCAGAAGCTCCATTTGCCCAGTTCGGGTTCTCAACCTGCTTAAGCGACGGGCGCAACGAGGCGAATCCGCCTGCGAGTCGCCATAAGGCGAAAGTCGTGCGTTTCTTTAGCATATTGACTAGTCATATGACTAGTCATATAGTAATATTGAGTAGGGAGGGGCCATGGGTTCCTGGCAAGTTCAAGATGCGAAGGCGCGCTTCAGCGAATTCCTAGACACGACGATTAAGAAGGGTCCACAAGTAGTCACTCGTCGCGGAGTCGAAACTGCGGTTCTTGTACCCATTGAGGAATGGAATCGTTTGCAACGGGCAGCACGCCCCAGTCTAAAGGCCTTGCTGCTGACTCCCGACGCTCGCTTCGAAAATGTGATACCGGAACGCCACAGGATTCGCCGACGGAAGACACTGGAGTTGAGATGAACCGCTATCTCTTGGACACAAATGTCATCTCTGAATTGCGAAAGCCGCGCCCGCACGGCGGCGTCGTCGCTTGGATTAACGACGTGCAGGAGGAACAATTGTTTTTGTCGGCCGTGACGATGGGAGAACTGCAAGCGGGCATTGAGCGGACCCGGCGTCAAGATCCGTTGAAGGCCGCAGAAATAGAGTCCTGGGCCGATCAACTGGCAACCTCGTATCAAATACTTCCGATGGACACGCCGTGTTTTCGAGAGTGGGGACGCTTAATCGATCGAAAGCCAGATGAACTATTCGAAGATGCAATGATCGCTGCCACGGCACGGGTACATCACCTGATTGTTGCCACGAGAAACGAGGCTGATTTCAAGCGACTGGACATCCGAATCTTCAATCCATTCAAAAGTAGCTAAGCACCTACCAGCGACACGATTGTGCGCAAACTCTGTGCTGTTGACCTGTCGTTCACCATTATTAGGTCCGGCCGTAAGAGGTTGACTTGGAGTGGGATGGCGACGAACGGGACCCATGGCAGTCTTCGTTTTGTCCATCTTTCGATTCGTTCGACTCCTGTCCCTAATAAATAATCGTCTGATTCCCAGTCGCATCCCACATGAACTCAACAGTCATGGGTTATCGCTCGCGGTTTTCGGAAGGATGTACTAGACGATCAGAAATAGTGGTACGAAGATCTCACGTGCCCTGCATCATCATCATTATTCCAGCCAGTTCATGTACTGCCTGTGTTTCCCTCTCCGGTGTGTCCCAAATTTCTTGGTCCACTCCGGTTTTTTTGCCAGTGTTTTCCGTCACTCGTCGAATGGCTAAAACTTTGCCGCTGTACGAATGGGTCAGCGGACGTTGTAAGGCTTGCACCTTGCCCCATCTGCGTTCCTTCGTCGCCTGCGCGATACGCACTTGGAGTCGGCGCACGTTGCGGTGGATGGTTTGCCAGTCGATGGCGTACCACTCCGCCGCCTCGCGTGAGACCGCACCAACAGCTTGCGCCGTCGTCATCTGCCTTGTCCCATGAGCCGGTTAGTCATTGGCGGCGTAGGAAACTCGCGAGGACGGTCTCGAACGACAGGAATGCAAGCTGGGTCGTCGGTTCGATCCCGACCAGCTCCACCAATCATTACCATAATGTCTGGGAGCATCACGCTGGTCAGGAAGCAACGCTATTATTCTTCGGTACAACTAAAGCTGACCAGCCAAATGTCGTCGTGAACTTCTTTGATGCCCACCGCCTGATCAGCAAAGACGGTGCTGAAGTTGATCTTTTTTTGTCCCAGACAGATTGAAAGTCGAACGCAGGTCTGGTTGGATTGCCCTAATTTTAGCCAAACTGAAGCTACAGCCAACTTCAAAACCGTGTTCAGCGGCAAGCATGCCCTGCAGGGCTACTCCACTGCCTGCATCTGGGGCTGCCACCGTTGAAAACGACTACTCCGCCCGGATGGCCTGCTATGAGTGACGTTGCTCACGGAAACTGGACGGTCATTGGGCGCAACATTTTCTGGGGCGGTGCAACAGGCCGTAGGCAGCCCCCGGGTCGACCAGGCGACGAACAGGTTGTTATTGCCCGTGGTTGCCAGGAGCAGCAGAGTGCGCTTTCCGAAACCAACAACCTTGCGGCGGAGCTCGCAGATCATTTTCTTTCTGCTGTTTCTCTTTCTTCTGCTAAAGACGGAGTTCCGCGGTTCACTACGCGCCGCCACTGATGTCCACATCCCCTACCCGCTCCGCCTCTTCTTCCGGATTGACCCGCTGGTGGCGGTGATGAATGCGCTCTCCAGCCACGCTCTTTACCAAGGTCTTTTGTGGTCGCTTGTGGTGCTGATTCCAACATTGTTTCTGGGGCGCCTTTTTTGCGGTTGGGTCTGCCCGCTTGGTTCCGTCCACCACTTCTGCGGCAGCATGAAATCAGAACGTAAACGCGGTAAGCGGCTGGTGGAGTCCAACCGCTATAAGCGCTGGCAGACCGCGAAGTACTATCTGCTGATTGCCGGCCTGGCCGCAGCCCTGCTGGGCTCGGGAGTTCTTGGCTGGCTGGATCCCATCGCTCTGCTCCTGCGCTCGCTGGCCTTGTCCATCTTGCCGGGAACTAATTATGCCCTCCGTGCCGTGTTGCATGCGATTGAGCACAGCCGATTCGCTGTCATGCAATCCTTGGGCGAAGCCTTGCGTTTTGCCGTTGGAGGCTGGCTGCTCAGCTTCAAGCAGTTGTATTTCCGGCAGGCGATCTGGCTGGGGCTTATCTTCATTTTCCTGGTGGCGCTGAATTTTCATATCACGCGCTTCTGGTGCCGGGCGCTGTGTCCGCTCGGCGCGTTGCTGGGCATCGTTTCGCGCTGGTCGATTCTCGGGCTGGTCAAGCAGGCGGAACACTGCAAGGACTGTGACCGCTGCCTGCTGCACTGTCAGGGCGGCGACGATCCGGTCGGTGGAGTTCCCTGGCGGCAAGCAGAGTGTCATCTTTGCCTGAACTGCGTAGCTGACTGTCCCGAGCAGGGCCTGCAATTCAGGTTTTTCCCAACGCAGGAGTCCCTAGGCGCGAGCCTGCCACGTCGGAAAGTGCTTACCGGTTTGGTTGCAGGTGCGGCGATTGTTCCTTTATTGCGCAGCACACCGGCGTTCGCGGCGCAGCGCAATGCCCGCCTAATTCGTCCGCCGGGGGCGCTCGATGAAGACTACTTCCTGGCACGCTGTATCCGCTGTGACGAGTGCATGAAGGTGTGCCCGACCAACGC
>CAZDYZ010000724.1:0-4305 GCA_964509525.1 uncultured Acidobacteriaceae bacterium | reverse complement strand
CTGCAATTCATCTGCGTTGACCAAATAGTGTGCCGTCACGCCGAACCTTGCGGAAGCCACTTGCTTGACCGCGCTGCGGCGAAGGTCACCGTTGAGATCGGGGTGAAATCGCTGCGCGTCTTCTCCGCCTTCGCCGGTGTTTGACTTGCCGCCAACCCGATTCATCGCAATCGCAAGAGTCTCGTGGGCTTCCTTGCTGATCGAACCAAAGGACATCGCCCCTGTGGTAAAACGCTTTACGATCTCGCTCGCCGGCTCGACCTCAGATAAAGGCAGGGGGGGGCCAGACTTCTTCAGGCGCATGAGCCCACGCAAGGTACACAAGGTCAAGTTCTGCCCGTCAATCAGCTCTGTGTACTCTTTGAAAGTCTGTGGACTGCTTTGCCGTACCGCATGCTGCAGCTTGCTGATGGTCAGTGGATTCAGTAGGTGGAACTCGCCGTTCACGCGGAATTGATAGTTGCCTCCAATCGCCAGTGTGGTTTCTGAATCCGTCATCGGACGAAACGCGTGCTCGTGATTCATCTGCGCCTCGCGCGCAAGCACCCCCAAGCTCACGCCGCCCAGACGAGAGATCGTCCCAGCGAAGTACGTATCCACAATTTCCTTGTTCAGTCCAATGGCCTCGAAGACCTGTGCCCCGCGATAGCTTTGCAGCGTGGAAATGCCCATCTTGGAAAATGTCTTCAACAGGCCCTTGTTGATTGCCTTAATGAAATTTCTCACCGCGGCGGCTGGCGTGATACTCGCAGGCACACAACCTCGGTTTGCCAGATATTCCACCGTCTCAATCGCGAGATACGGATTGACTGCGCTGGCTCCGTAACCAATCAGCAACGCGAAGTGCATGACCTCGCGCGGCTCTCCCGACTCGACCAGCAACGCGACCTGAGTGCGTGTTTCTTCACGCACCAGCAAGTTGTGAACGGCCGCCAGAGCCAGCAGGCTGGGAATTGGTGCATGATGGCGATCAAGTCCGCGGTCGGAAAGGAGCAAGAGCGTGTAGCCAGAACGGACCGCTAGCGAGGCCCGCTGGCACAATTCTTCGAGACCGCGCTTCAACCCGGCTTCGCCCTCCTGCACCCGAAACAGCGTGGGCAGAGTTGTGGCAAGTTGATCTCCGCGCGAAACGCGCCGCAACTTTTCCAATTCGCGATTGGTGAGGATCGGGTGCGGCATCTTGAGCGTGTGGCAGTTCTCCGGCCGCTCATCGAGGATGTTGCGCTCCGTCCCGATAAAGCTGATCAGTGACATCACCATCTCTTCGCGAATGGGGTCAATCGGAGGATTCGTCACCTGCGCGAACGACTGCTTGAAATAGTTGGCCAGCGGCTGAGGCTTGTCGGAAAGACATGCCAACGGGGTGTCGGTGCCCATGGCGCCGACAGGCTCTTCGCCATTGCTGGCCATCGGCTCCAGTATCATCTTCAGGTCTTCTTCGGAGTATCCAAATGCACGCTGCCGGATTGCGATGGTTTTGTGGTCGGAACCATGAACTCGTGGCGGCTCCGGCAACTGCTCGAGCGTAATTTGGTTATCGTGCAACCACTGCACGTAAGGTTGCCTGTACGAGAGCCGCTGTTTAATTTCCTTGTCGGATACGATACGCCCTTCGACCGTGTCCACCAGGAGCATCTTTCCCGGCTGCAGGCGTCCTTTGCTCTTCACCTGCTCAGCAGGTATATCAAGCACGCCCGCCTCCGATGCCATGACCACAACACCGTCGTTGGTGACAAGATAGCGTCCAGGCCGCAGCCCGTTGCGATCGAGAACAGCTCCGATGGAGCGTCCGTCGGTGAAGGCGATCGCCGCGGGGCCGTCCCAGGGCTCCATCAGCGAGGCGTGGTACTCGTAGAAGGCGCGCTTTTCGGGGCGCATGTGCGGATTCGCGGCCCATGCCTCCGGAATGAGCATCGCCATCACGTGCGGCAGCGAGCGCCCGGCCTGGAACAGTAACTCGACCGTGTTGTCGAGACTGGCGGAATCGCTTCCTCCGGGAGTTATGACGGGGAACAATTTCTTGATGTCCTCGCCGAAAAGCGGAGAAGCGAGAATGGACTGCCGCGCCAACATCCAGTTTACGTTGCCCCGCAGCGTGTTGATCTCGCCGTTATGGGCAATGTAGCGGTAAGGATGCGCCAGGTGCCAGCTTGGAAACGTGTTGGTCGAGAAGCGCTGATGCACCAGGCACAACGCACTGCTCACATCGGGGTCGGCCAGTTCGCCATAGAACCTCGCCAACTGCGTCGCGAGCAGCAGTCCCTTGTAGACGATAGTTCGGCAGGAGAGCGACGGCAGATAAAACATCTCCTTGTCTTCGATTTCCGAGTTCGCGATTTCCAGTTCGGCCCTTTTGCGTACCACGTACAACTTGCGCTCGAACGCATCCTCCACCATTCCGGGAGCTCGGGCAATAAAGATCTGCTCGATGTAGGGCTGGGAATGTCTCGCCACCCGGCCGATCGTGTCGCCTTCCACCGGCGTATCGCGCCAGCCCAGCATGCTCAGGCCTTCCTCCCGAGTAATCCTTTCTAGGATTCCTTCACATTGCAGGCGCTGATACTTCTCGACTGGTAGAAAGACCATGCCAACGCCGTATTCGCCGGCATTCGGTAGCGCAATACCGAGGTTCGAGCACTGGTTAGCGAAGAACTTGTGCGGAATTTGGATAAGCAGGCCTGCACCGTCGCCGGTTTCAGGATCGCATCCGCAAGCACCGCGATGAGCGAGATTCACCAGGACCTGGATGCCCTTCAGGACAATGTCGTGGCTCTTGTCGCCGCGCACGCTGGCTACAAACCCAATGCCGCAGCCGTCATGCTCATTGCGCGCGTCGTACAGGCCCTGTGCCCTGGGCAAAGATGGCCGATACTGGTTGTCGTGTTCCATCGGTATCCGTACTCCCTGCTATTGGTTCTTTGGCCCGAAACACGAAACCCGCCTGATCCTTCGGCGGGTTCTTCAGTTTCTGATGACTGCATCTATTAATTGTTCATCGTCACCGAAGGTCCCGGTTTGGAGAGCCACAGGGCAATCTCCGAAACCCTTAAACCGGAATCTTCTTCTTAGCTCTCAAACACGTACTATAAACCCTGCGAGGGAGTGGAGCACGCTATTTTTCTTTCGCTGGACTGTTGTCATTCGCATTAATTCTGCCCCTTCACAGATTCAATAACTTGCGGCTTCCAGCCTCAGGAATTCGAGCCAAAATTGTCGACCGTTCATTACGCTCCTTCAGTATCTCTTGAACTGCTCTCAGCCATGCTTCCTTCCCTCTGCAAACTGGAGTGTTCCGGGTGCGGTGGGAAGCCTTTTCTGCTCTTCGTTGATCTCGCTGCGATAGACTCGGTACCCGAGCCCATCGAAAAATTTTCGTCCATTCGCTGTCGCCCATTCTGCTGAGCGTACTGGAAAAGACGCTGCTCGAAAGCCCTCGTCAATCGATAAGTTCTTCAGATTCTTGCACCGAGCCGAAAATGGAAGGTTCGGCGATGAGGAGCACCCGTTGAATGAGGCTTGGAAGATTTCGTTGCCAGCGCAACCGGATTAGGTTGGCAAATGTGCGCCGCCTCTTGTCCAATCATCTCGTCCGTATCTGCGCAGAGACAGGTCGCTAGAAGACAGTTCAAGCAGACGGACTCGATACGGCCCTCGTCGGAATAGCGATGTGCGAACGATCTCGGGTATGGCAATTGCCGCATTGCGCCATCTTGCCCCAACCCATTCGTCGATGATGTGACACGGGTCACAGAATCGTGCCGCTTTGGTGGGACATTGTGTCGATTCCAATCGGTCCGACAGACTAATTGTCCAGAATCCGCAAGCTCAGATGCAGATTTGGATGGGATAACCCTAAGTTGAACCTCCCGAGCAGCACGCTGTTAGGCTCGCTTAGCGAAACTGACACCTCCAGAGCGATAATTCTAGTATTTTTGCCTTATTGCGCTGCGACATCGCTTCAGTTAGCGTCTTGAAAATCCTAGGTATCCATCAGTGGATCCCTCACATCTTCCGATCTTCTAACTGTTTGTCTATCTGATTGGGTGAGGGGCCCACAGGTTTTGTGCGACCGTCTCGCACAGGGATAGACAAACTGAATGTAGGGGAGGATGGCGCAAATGAATGTTCGTGATACTCCAAAACTCTTCCTTGCATGCTTGTCCGTTGTTGCTCTCGCGGCAGGTTACGACACAGGGAAACGGACCATCGTAAAGGGTTGGGTTCTGGATTCGGCATGCGCATTTACCAAAGGCCTCAAGAAACCCATAAGCAGAGAGTGCGCTACGGCCTGTGCGAAGGCTGGTT
>CAZDYZ010000723.1:0-5558 GCA_964509525.1 uncultured Acidobacteriaceae bacterium | reverse complement strand
AGCCGCATTATGCTCCAGAAGGGTCGACGAGGCGCGATGGTTTCCGGCTGTCGGTGGGGTTTATCACCCGGTGCGGAGCTGGGTCGAAGCCTGCGCTAGCCTCGCGTGTTGCTGACTCAGGACGAGATAATCCCGGCTCGGCTCGTTGCTCCATTCGGCGGCGAGGAAAAACTGTTCACGGTAGGTTGGGCTTGGAGTCGCCAGCTAACGCGGCGGCGTGGTAAGGGTATGGGCAACCACGTTGCACCTCCCTTGTGCGATGTGGGTGCCTTGACCGAGGCTTGAAGTTCACACCGTATATTTTCGTCAGCAGCGGTCGCTGGTAACGACACTTAAAGCAACTTGAAACACTTTAGGCAACCATGGCTGTGACTTGCAAAGGCCCCGGAGAGCCGAGGCGTTCTTGATCAATCGTGGTCAGCTAAGTTCGCCTGCAAGAGTACACAGCTGACGCGGGATGTAACGCAGTGGAGTGTCCTGGTCCCGAGTTTGCGTGCCGTGATGTCCTGGAGTCACCAGAGAAGCCCGATTGGCATCGCGAATCGTTCGATGCGCCGTTCGGAGAGCTCCGTCAGTGTTGGGAGGCGCGGCGGTTCGGAGGGGCGGAGTCGAAACTCACACTAGTCGTCCTATTGTCTTCTGGGCGCTTCACACCAGTCGCTGAAACATCTGTGTCACGCGCTTCGACATCCATCTCGAACCTAACCCCCTTGACTCCACCGGCTCGTGAAGCCAGAGCCTCTGCCTTTACCAAATCCTCCTCCGACGAACTTCGGCATATTAGAGTCACTACGCCGTTTTGGACCTTGACTTGAATGAAACTGCCCTTCAGAGCGGTGAGTCTTTGCTCAACGTCCTTCTGAATATCTGAATCTTGGACGCCATCAACCTTAGCAACTGCGGCTGCGGCGGTTCCGCTCGATCTACTGCTGGTTGTGGTTTTGAAGTAATAGTTGACAGCAAATATCGCACCTAGCATAACGAGGATAACCGCCACGACCCATGCAACCACACGCTTCCTATGCCGTAGAATCGACCCTTTATCTGATCTTGCGTTACTCTGCCGTAGCTCTGCTCGCAACTCCGCAATCTCCATCTTGGCGGGCTTCCCCGACGGATCAACCCTTGGCTGCTCTGTAGGTTCAAGGTCAGCCGGTTCGGGCGAGGGCACCGTTGCCATTGGCAGGTGCTCTTCAGCCACTGCAGGGCCCTGCCCTCCTTCGCTAGGTTTCTCGAGTAGGAGATCAGTGTCGCGGGTTGTCGTCCCCGGGATTGAGTCTGAAGTGACCGGACGAGCTAAGTTGTCAATCGGGGCTACGGCATAGTTCCCACTCTGAGTCGCCTCGTCGAACTGGGGGCGCACTTTCTGTGTGGGTGTATTTTGATTGGTGTCGACCAAGACGACTGGCTTAGAGGAGGAGGAGGCAAGCGACTCTGCCTCAGGTTCCTCCGCGGTTTGTGCCGACGATTCAGAAGGCTGCCTCGCGTGTACTCGCTGGGCGGGTATCCAGTAGTTCTCCTCCATTTCACCCGCGAAGCGTTCTACAGCACCGAAATCTCTTCGCAGGTTTGTGACGACCGATGCATCCTTCGCTTCCTGCAGGCTGCAAACCCATTGAAGCCACTCGCTTGCATTTGGCCCAGGAAGATCTTTGACCTGTCCCGAGACTCCGGCCTCCGTCCGTAACTCCTTGATAGCCTCCAGGCGCAACGCATTCAGCGCGGTAGTACGAGCATCGAAACGGTGTTTGACGCTTCCGGCATCCAGCTCGTTTGCAAGGTCCAGCAACCTGCCACGCCGTTGTTCATTGCGCCTCGCTTCGGCTGCGATCTCCAATTCATGGATCAGATGGTCCAGAGCCCTGCGATCGATCCAACTGGCATCTGGACGCTCCGCCCGAATCAGATCACGTAACGCCGCCCCATGCTGGCGAGCATCTGTCAGGTTATGGCCCAGTTGATCGACATTAACCTCCAAACCTGCTCGCAGACAGTCAAGTTGGGATTGAATCGCCTGGAGGCTCCCATCAAGTTTTGTCAATGCAGAAGAGAAGGGAGAAGACATACGAGCTCCACTTGCATTTTGCTAATCACGCCCCCTCGATCCCGGTAGCGGCGGCATAATTCAGCCTGCGAATACTCTTCCGAGATTTAGGGCGATCCGTTAAGAAAGAAGATCCCTTAGTTTGCGCTGGTGGGCGCTCCCACTTTGCGTCGGAAAAGCCAACCCAGTTGGCGTTAGCTTCATAGAAATCTAATCTGCATGCCGCTCCGCGGAGGCCCCTGCCAGCGTCCGCGACATACACAATTTCCTTCAACCTCGTCAAAACCGCTTGCGCGGTCTGCTGCTTATCTTGACGATTACAAACATTTCCTGATCTTGGGCTTAGCACAGCCTTTGTCACCCCGGATAGCAGGTGCCCCTTTGGTCTCATCACTCGAGGAACTGATATTCGTCTCCGATTTGGACGAGTTGCAGGCCGGAAGACCAGGCGCCTTTGCTAACGCCGAGGTGGCAGCCGCCATTCTGGTTCGGTACTTCAAATCGGCTCCGGAAACGTCGATTCCTTGAGCAATCGAACGGAGCGCAGCTAATCTGTTCGTCGGCAATTTGACCTAAAACGTTAGAAAATGAGGGTATTCAGGGTTCTTGGTGAGTAAAACAGGCGGCTCCTTGTCCTTCCGCTGGGATTGTTTTCGGAGCGGTCCTCGCCGTCTAGGGTTCGCTGCGCCGGGCTGCGAAGGCGCGCCCTTGACTGCTGCGGGGCACTCTGAACCCTTATCTTCTAGCAAGGAAAGAAGCTTCTTTGGAGCCTGCCAACGCCGCGAGTGCCCGTTGTTTGCCCCCGGAGCAGCATCTGGTCATCGGGTTCCCCGACACTAGCTCACCGTGAGGAGGTGGTTGGATCCAACTTCGACTCACCCACTAAAATCCCGGAAGACCGGAAAATGATGTGTTGCGGTCCAAGGCAAATGTTCTGAGGAGCCAGGGGTGCACAATACACCCCCCGCCTGCAAGCGAGAGGGGTAGATTCATGGAACTCGATTCCATCGCGACGCTTGCTTCACCTTCCACCAAACCGGAGGGGGCGGATCTTCATTGCCCGAATGGCGTACGTGCGGGTTGGCGGCCGACCATTTACGTCGCACTCGCCAATGCCATGGGTCTGCTGATCGTAGGAACGCTAAGGCAACCTTCCAGGCAGTGCTGGCTTCTGCCAAACTCCATGCAGAGTTCCGCCACAAATTGAAGTCTTTCATCCATCATCGAACACTCCTTCCCACGCATCCACTTCCTCCCTATAAAAAGGAAAAACTGTAACCCATTTGTCCGGTACGACCTGTCACCTATGTCCTCGGGTTGTTCACCGACAACTTACAATCAATTTCCGGTCTGCCGTCCTCACCGTTGTAGGCGATCTTGCACTGAGGGCTAGCCACCCTGCGTTCAGGTGGGATTTGATTTTCCTTTTCCGTCTTCTCTGTGTTACCCCGCGGTGCAATCTTTGGATATGAGTTCCGGCTCGAATGCACTGTCTCTTGAGGTTATTTTCATTTTGGCTTGCGCTGCGTTTCTCGCTTGCGGAAACAACAGTTTCGGCGTGAAATGAATCCCATCCCCGTCACGTTTGGAGTCAAGAGTGGACCACGTGCCTGCTGACACACGCACGCGGGAATTGAACATGAGCCTGCCTGATGAAAAATCTGCCGCGCTTGCCGAAGCGCTGGCAACAGCACAACAGATCGCGAAGCAAGAAATCCCTCTACTTGGATTGGATCAGCTGAAGAGCCTGGTGTCGATTCTGCAAGGGGGCAGAAAGTTTGCGGTGGCGTGCGCCCTGCTGCAACGCGCCCGTAGTGAGGCTCCCGACCCATGGATCACAGAGCGGCTGGCAACCTGCACCGCTGACTATGCCCACCAGGTTGAACAAGAGGATTGTGATCCGCCGACCTTCGATCAAGTAAAGAACCTTCTGGTCAAAGAACTCAAGAGAGACTGGGCGTTTCGACTGGCTTGGAGGGCGCTCAAGACACTGGCCAAATCTCCATCGTGGCAGCCGAAGGAGAGGGTTTGGATCATTCAACAGCTTGCCCTGTGTACTTATAAGGACGAGGAACTGCTACCGGCGATTCGGTTTGAGGAAGCGCTCAAGCTGCTTAAGTCGATTGGGCTTTGCAACCCCGATACGGTGAATCCTGATGAAGTACATCCATCCACGCTTCCCGAGACTCTAGGACTGGGCGGCGCAGTTTACAAACGCAAGTGGGAGTATGACGGCCAGCTCGAGCATCTCTACCAAGCGCTGATTTTTTATCGTCGCGCATGGGAGTTCAACCCCGAAGAGGATAAGGGCTATGGAGGCGTGAATGCTACGTACATCCTGGATGTGCTGGCGTCACGGGAAAAGATCATCGCGCTGCGCAGCGGCCTTCAAGTGACGGGACTCAGTTCGTGGCGAGAAGATGCAGAGAAACTGCGGCGCGAGATGAAACAGAAGCTCCCAAAAATCGCAGCGCAGAAAGAGGCGTCAGGGGAGTACCGGGGCATGACCAGCGAATACTGGTACCAGGTAACTATGGCTGAGATCCATTTTGGCCTGCAGGAGTATGACGACGCTGGAACCTGGCTCACCCGGGCAAGCAACCGTCCAGCTCAGGGAGACGGCTTTGCTGCTGACTGGGAGCTGCAAACCACTTTCCGGCAACTTGTCATGCTTGCCCGTGTTCAGGATGTTGACCTGCTTGACATCAACCCTGCCAATACACGAGGACAGCGGGCGAGGGCTGCATTACACAAGTTACTGGGTGATGATACCGAGCCTGCGCTCTCCTGTTACCGTGGCCGGGTGGGGCTCGCACTGTCTGGGGGCGGCTTTCGCGCCTCACTGTTCCATTTAGGCGGTTTGGCCCGGCTGGCAGAGACTAACGTCCTCCCCAGTGTTGAAGTTCTGTCTACGGTTTCCGGAGGCAGCATTGTGGGCGCGCACTACTACCTGGAAGTGCGGGAGCTGCTGCGGACCAAATCTGATAATCAAATCAAATCCGCAGACTATATCAAGATTGTCCAGCGGATCATCGATCGCTTCCTCGCAGGAATCAAACTCAACCTCCGCACCAGGGTTGTTTCGAATCTGTTTATCAACCTGAACATGATTCTGGGTTCCTACTCGCGTAGCCATCGCATCGGGGAACTCTATGAAAAATATCTGTATAGCAGCGTCGAGAACAGTCCGGCAGATGGAAAACACCGGATACGAGACCTGCTCATTGCTGCGGAGGGTCGTGGGGATTTTAACCCCAAGTTCTCCAACTGGAGACGTCGCGCCAAAGTGCCGGTCATTCTCTTGAATAGCACATCATTGAACTCCGGGCATACCTGGCACTTCACGGCACGCTGGATGGGAGAAGCTCCAGGTTTGGTGGGCCAGGAGGTAGACGTCAACGAACGTTATCGCAGGCTCTATTATGAGCAGGCGCCAACTACTGACCTGCGAGACTACCGGCTTGGACATGCGGTGGCGGCTTCGGCATGCGTCCCAGGCCTGTTCGATCCCCTA
>CAZDYZ010000722.1:0-6612 GCA_964509525.1 uncultured Acidobacteriaceae bacterium | reverse complement strand
CAAGGTCGCGAATTACCTTGCTGCGTTCGTCGTCGATATCAGCAGCGATGTGGTGCACGAACTGGTGACGCCTCACAGAAAGAGTTGCCCGAGTATCATGCGTGGAGGAACTCAGCCAGATAGTCTCGGAATCTGCTGTTTGCTCCCATTGCCACATGCGCAGGTGGTCGCGGCGGTTGTAGCTGTTCAGGCTCTTCTGCCAGCTCATATCGGCAGGCTTGCCATCCAGGAGCAGCGTCTTCATCGGGGCCTGGGCATAGCCGCTATTATTCAGGAACGCGTAGAAGTCGCGGAAGAACGAACGTTTCGTAAAGGCATCGCTGGTGCTCCAGCCGGCCTGTAGGAAGGCGGCCTCGATCTGCCCACGCGTTCCTATGAAGGCAAGATTCACCACATCGTTGTCTGCGAGCTTTGTCGTTGTGGAACGCCAGGGGAGCGAGGGGAGCATTCGCTCAACATCCAGTTGCTCATTGGTTGGCGCGGGGTCTTCGGCGGGTACGGCCGCTACATGAGGAGATTGGACAGGGTCCGTCATCTTGAGGCGCATATCCGTCCCCGCAGGAAAGTAGATCTCTGGCTCGGGGAAGATGGGGAAGGTCGCCTTGTAAACAATCAGGCCCATGTCGGAATAAGGGTTGTACGTGGGCAGATGCCGGAGCCGGCTGTTGATTGTTCCTTCCGGCGTGTCGCTGCTGCGAATTCCCTGGATGAGCCCCTTCGACGAAACCTGCTCACGAGCGTTTTCCACTTCTACCACTGATGCTGAGATGGGCACCGGGGAAACTCCCATGACCACGGCGCGCTCGAAACGTACATCCAACGCGGCGGTTTCATGCCGGATGCCCCACCCCACTTTGCGGACGGAGTGCACAACACCATCGATCCCCGTGCCAAGGGGAAAAACCACCTCGCCACCGCAAGTGACTGCCTCGATTAGGACCGCGTGCACTGGGTCACCCGGCTTTGCGGTGTAGGAGGAAACCGGTGACCCGAGGCGGATCCATAGTGTTTGCCCGGCCTGGATGCCATCGCAGCCGAACGTCAGCGCAGAGCAAAAAATTACTGCTAAGGGAGTCAGTCGTCGGGAGATACCGGGCAGGACTCTCATCCGGAGCTACATTATTCCTTTACCAGCATACCCCCCATCATTAAGAACGGAGTGCCAGTAACACACATAATAAATGACTGAAGTGGCGGGAAGCGGCGAAAAATGTTGTGCTGAGAATTTAGTTGACGAGTGCGGCACTATGGTGGGATAGCGGGGTACGAAACAGCGGACTACTAGCCGGTCTTGTCTTCGCCCGAATTGGAGGCATCGAAATCTTCCTCCCAGTATTCCGATTCGCGCCTCGAGTCGATGGGCCGCTCCAGCTTCTCCACAGAGCGCAGTTGGGTTCGGCGAATCTTGCCTGAGATCGTTTTTGGCAACTCCGAGAATTCAATACGGCGGATCCGCTTGTAGGGCCCCAGGCGTCGGCGGATGAACAGGAAAATCTCCTGCGCCACAGCTTTTGATGGATACACGCCTGGCTTGAGGGTGATGTATGCCTTGGGTACATTCCAGCGTATGGCATCCGGGGCAGGGACCACAGCGGCCTCCGCGATGGCGGGATGTTCAATCAGGGCACTCTCCAATTCGAAAGGACTGAGTCGATAATCCGAGGACTTGAACACATCATCGGCGCGGCCAACGTAGGTGTAGTAACCGTCAGCGTCACGGCCGGCGATGTCGCCGGTGTGATAGCAGCCTCGCTCCATTACGCTCGCATTGCGTGACGGGTCGTCTATATACCCGGCCATCAAGCTGATCGGCGCTGGGTTCAGCCGGATACAGATCTCACCATCAGCCGATTCGTTTCCATCTGCATCAAGCAAAACGATGTCGTGGCCCGGTGCAGCCACACCGGCGGAGCCAGGTTTGACTGTTTGTCCGGGAAAGTTGCCAATGACGAGGACGGTTTCCGTCTGGCCGAAACCATCCCGAATCGTCAACCCCCACGCCAGTCTGACTTTCTCAATGACCTCGGGATTTAGAGGCTCACCAGCGCCCACCAGTTCCTTGCACTTCACCGGATACTTGCCCAGATCCTCGAGCACCAGCAAGCGCCACACGGTTGGGGGTGCACACAGCGTGGTGACTGCGCAGCGCGACACCACTTCCAGTGTTCTCTTGGCGTCGAATCGTGTGTAGTTGTGTACAAAGATGGTTGCGCCAGCATTCCAAGGTGCGAAGAAGCTGCTCCATGCGTGCTTGGCCCAACCCGGAGAACTGATATTGAGGTGGAGGTCGTCGGGCCGCAAACCGATCCAATACATGGTGGCCAGATGACCGACCGGATAACTTTGATGGGTGTGCGATACCAGCTTAGGCTGGGCCGTCGTACCGGAGGTGAAATACAAGAGCATGGGATCGCAGGCCTTTGTCTCAGCATCAGGCACATAGGCTTCGTCTTCCTGCCCAGCGCCGGAATACGAGGCCCATCCGTTTACGGGTTCGTCCACGACGATGCGCGAGTAGTCGCCGGCCAACTGGGCGAACCTCTCAGTGAAGGCAGCATTGGTGATCACATGACGCGCCTGTCCTCTGATGAGACGATCTTTGAGGTCGTCGGGGGTGAGCAAAGTCGCTGCAGGAATCACGACTGCCCCTAGCTTCATGGAGGCAAGCAGGACCTCCCACATCGGCACCACGTTGGGCAGCATAACCACGATGCGGTCACCCCGACGAACGCCCTGTTTCCGAAGGAAGTTAGCTACCTGATTCGAGCGGCGTGACACCTGGTCGTAACTCAGTTTCTGCTCCGAGCCACTCTCGTCGACAACCCAGAGCGCCGTCTTGTGATTCCCGCGCGCGTAGTCGTCCAGATAATCCAGCGCCCAGTTGAACCGCACAAGTTGGGGCCAGCGGAAATTCTGATAAACGAATTCATAGTCGTTGCGGTGTTCGAGCAGGAAATCGCGGGCGCTCAGAAAAGCATAGAGATCCGAATTCGAGGGAGATGTGTTCATTCTGATAAGCTCCTAGGCTCAGCGTCGGTCCGTGAGGTTGAGTATTGGGCGCCGGAATAAACTCATCAGCACAGCAAAGCTGGAACGAAAACGAGATTCTACTCTCGATGGGGCCCCGGGGATCAAGTCATCCGTTAGCTTTATATCAGTATGCCTGAAGCAGCCCAAGAAACGCTTCAACGGTATGCAAAGCTTCTGGACGAAAACTCCGGCATCTTTGCGAGTCTTCGCGAGTACCAGCTTCCGTGGGAAAGCCCTATCCATGTGTGCGCAGCCGAGCTGAAACCGGAGTTCCGTCTCTCCCGCTATCTCGCGCGGCCAGCAATTTCTGCGGCAGTTTGCGGCGCAGGCTCCAGCTCCTTTCAGGCAAGATTGAGCTGCCTCTCGGAAGCCTTGGAGCGGCGCTCGGGAATATTCTGCGGTGATGAACCGCGCCGTGCCGCCCGCTATGCAGAAATTGCTGAGGAAGCGGTTCATCCCGATACCCTGACCCTTTTCAGTGAATCGCAATACCACCACAGGGATCAATGGAACCAGCGGGAAGGCCGCCATAACTGGGTACCCGAGCGATACAGCGAAGAGCGAAGTATCGACTGGTCGCCGGCCTGGTCGCTGACCCGGCAGCAGGTGAGATTCCTGCCCACGGCTTACTGTTATTTCGGCTATCCCTTTGATTCGGCTCACGACTTCTGCCGGCCTGATTCCAACGGCAACGCCGCCGGGCATGATTTGAACGACGCAATCGTCCATGGCTTTCTGGAGGTGGTCGAGCGAGACTGCGCCGCCATCTGGTGGTACAACCGACTTCGCCGGCCGAGAGTCGATATCGAAAGCTTCGCGTTGCCGTACACAGCTGCGGTCTGCAATCTCTATGCAGGGATCGGGCGCTCCGTCGAAGTGGTGGACATCAGCACTGACAAAAATGTTCCAACCTTTGTCGCCGTTTCTCGTTCAAAAGATCCGCCTCGCGAGGATTACACCCTCGGTTTCGGGGCGCACTTTGATCCGGAGAGGGCGCTTGCCAAAGCCCTCACGGAGATGACCCAGTTTCTGCCCATAGTTGTTTCCGAGCGCGATCCGATGTGTTTTCTGAGTGCTGATGCGGGCCGAACGGACGTATCTTTCCTTATGCCAGACGAGCAGGCAGTGGCGACTGTGCGTTCCGACTTCTCCTCGTCGGCCATGCGAAAGCAGAACGTGTTGTCCTGTATCGAACGAGTCAGCTCCTGGGGGTTGGAGATGCTTGTCCTGGACCAGACGCGAGAGGACATTGGCATGCCTGTAGTCAAGGTAGTCGTGCCCGGGATGCGGAGTTGGTGGGCGCGATTCGCGGCGGGCCGACTGTATACCCTGCCGGTCCAGATTGGCTGGCTGGATAGACCAAGAAGCGAAGCTGATCTCAACCCTAGCCACTTGATTCTGTGACTTGTGCTCTTTCCAGCGTGCTCATAAAGCGTGCTCATAAAGGCTGACTCAAAGTGCCAGGAAGCGAGAATTCGAACTTCGTTTGCAAAGCCATTAGGTTTTTCCGCTACCGTCCCGAGCACAGTCCGCGTAAGGGGCATAATTGTCTCTCGCGAAGGCAAAGCTGCCACCGCGCGAGAGGCAACCAAAAAAGGTTTCATCAGCCATCGCTGAACCTGTCGTTCCTTCACCGAGCCACGGAGGCAACGATGGCCCCGAACAGTTGGGAACGGAGAATTGAGGGCACCTCGACCTAACGAGAGCCTACAGCCAGCTTTCTTCTGAAGGCCGGCTTTGCGGTTGCATGAGTGTGAACTGGCCCACTGTCAACATAACAAGGGCCGGCTTGTCTTCCGAGCACTTCGCGTATAGGCTTGTTCGCGAAGTCTATACCCATGTCACACAAAGGAGATCCATGTCGAAAGCGCACGCAACAAAGTTTATCAAGCAACTCCAAAAGGACCCCGTCCTCCGCGCAAAGGTAAACAAGGCGTCGCAGCATATCGTGAAGGTGGCCAAAGCTCAGGGATACGATGTTACTCATGACGAAATCAGCAGCTCCCTGAAGGAACACTGGGCAAAAGCGAAACCCGGAGATGAGCCACTTATCGTCCTTTCCGAGGCCCCTGGTTTTTGAATCAGTCCGGCTGGTAACTCTCTGAACGAGCGTCTATGAATCGGCTCTACGAGTCGGTGGCGGAGTGCATTCCGCAGCCTGAACTTTTGTTTCTCAACTATGGCTTCTGGCGGCCAGGTCTGGACGATTCCTGGATCAGTCCCTCAGACACGCGCTATCGCCATCATCTCAACCTGGTGAAGCGGGTGCTGGCGAGTGTTGACCTCGGAGGCAAGGCTGTGCTGGAGATCGGTTGCGGGCGCGGAGGCAACTGCTATTACCTCTCGCACTATTGCCAGACAGGGCAAGTGGTGGGAGTGGATGTCTGCGAGCAGAACCTTGCTCTGGCCCGTCAAGACCCTAGGCTGCAGCGAGTCGGTTTACTGGCCGGGGACGCGCAGCACTTGCCGTTTGCCGATGCAAGTTTTGATGTGGTGCTGAACCTTGAGTCCTCGCATTGCTATCGCCAGTTCATCCAGTTCCTGTCCGAAGTCACACGGGTACTGAAAAGACCAGGGCTGTTCTGTTTCGCCGATCTGTGGAACGTGGACGTTTTGGAACTGGATTGGCCAGCCAGGGAACGTGCTCTGAAGAACTGTTCCCTGCAAATTGTTGCCGAGGAAGATATCAGTGAGGAGGTCTTCCAGGCCATAGGACTTGCGGATGGTATTTCGGAGCAGCTCAAGGCTTGTCCGACGGCGGAAAACCGGCTGTTGGTGACTCGTATAAACAAAGGAGGAAAAGCACTGCAGGCGGGTCTGGCGGCAGGCGAATACTCTTATCGGCTGTGGAGGCTGAGTAAGCCGCGTGTGTCTCCATGACTCCACGACGCTACATTCCGGTGCGCGAGATCGATCGTTTCGTGCATGGTGAGGTGGTGGATTTACCGGTTGACCTCGGCCAACAGGCTCGGGTAGCTGTCGTCCTCCGGCCACGTACCCCCCATCACACCATGCTCAAACATCTGGATCGGATGGCCAGGAGATTTCCTCATCAGCGCCGTTACTTTACGCGTGATGAGTTCGCCCATCAATATGGAGCGACCGAACAGGATCTGACAGCGGTTGCGGCCTATGCGAGCGAGCACAAGTTGGAAGTTGCCGCCACCAGCCAGGCTCGGCGGCAACTGGTATTGAAGGGAAAGTTAGCCGATCTATCCACCGCATTCAATGTGAAATTTGTCCATCTTCACGACCAGGAGCATGGAGTGTACCGATCCCACATTGCTCCGGTTTATGTTCCTGCGGAGTTGAAGCCCCTGATTCAGGCTGTGATGGGGTTCAGCGCTCGCTCCCGCCACGGTCATCCGCCATCCTTTACCTTGCGCAGGCAACAGCACATGATCGATCCCCGGACGGTCGCCCAGGCATACAAGTTTCCTTCTGGCTGCAAGGGACGCGGCCAGACTATTGGCATCATCGTGTTAGGCGGCGGCTTTCATGAATCGGATCTTGACGCCTACTTCCGACATGTGGGCATACCCAGACCCAGAATTACTGTGGTTGAGGTAGAGGACCAGAAAA
>CAZDYZ010000721.1:0-2349 GCA_964509525.1 uncultured Acidobacteriaceae bacterium | reverse complement strand
TTTGTTTTCGATAGCTTGGGGGTTTGTACAGGTACCCGACGCGCGCACATGTCGAGGTATGCCAGTTCCGACAGGTTAACTCCGCAAGCTGTGCTGAGCCGGTGCTGGTCCCAATGGCGCGCATTGACTTCGATGAATTTGAACTTCCCGTCACGTTCGTCGAACTTGAATTCACATTCGGCAACGCCGCGATACTGCACGGACCGCAGCAGCCGCACTGAATACTGCTCAACCACCGAAGCAGCTGCACACTCAACGACGAAACCGGTCCCGAAGCCGGTCGGATACTGCAGGAGCTTTCTCCCGAAGAAACTGCCCTTCAGCTCCCCGTCTCGATCGAAGTAGCACCCGAAGGTGTAGAGGTTCGAGTCGGGACCTGGAATCAGCTCCTGTACCAGGATTTCCGGTGTGACCTGTGAGATAGTTCCGTACTCCGACAATAGCTCTCCCTGGGAGTGGACGGGAAACGCCTTTCGTTGTCCAATCAGTTTCCACTCGCGGTCGCCACGCCAATCCGCTGAAGTAATGGGCTTGACCACACAAGGATAGGGAAGACGCTCTCCTATCTGCTGGATCGCTTCCAGTCCTGCTAAACGGTGTGTCACCGGTGTTGGAACATCCTCAGCCTGCGCCACTTGTGCCATTGCCCATTTGTCGAGCAGCAGAGGCAGCACTCCTTCTTTCGGGATGGGCAAGAGATAGTACGGCGCGAGCCGGCTCCGGAATTGCTCGATGAACAAGACATCCGCGTCACGGGTAGCGAACAGGACTGGCTTGACTGTGAAGCGCTCCGCCAGTTGCACGAGGAAGTCGCTCAGTTGCTGCGGCGATTCGACCGAGTCCGGCGCGAACATCACTTTTGCACAACGAGTATGGTTGCCCACGATATCCCGTTTGGCTGTCACGCCGAAGATGGGCATTCCGTACCTGTAAAGATTCCGCGCAATCCCCACTCCCGTGTAGGCCATGTTGAGGATCACCACAGGACGCTTTAAGCTCTCAGTTCCTCTCATCACTCTTGGGAAACCACCTTGCGCCAGTCCGCTCGCTTGCCATATCTGCATCGGAAGAGTTGACGGAGCAACCGGCATTCCATCGTGGCCGCGTGGAGTGGTGGCCCTGCGATGAGAAGCAAATCAGGGACGGCAACCTTAAAGAGGGAAAACAATTTTCCGAGCAGCAGGCAAAATTGTTCACAACTGGACTTGGAAGCTCCTTCTGATTTTGTACTTGCCATCCGCTCGGTCCGAAGCACAGTCCAGGATGGTGGCCTCCTCGGCCCGACCCATGACTTGGGTATCTCAGGCCCAACGACTGCAAATGTCTACTTTAGTGCGGTTTTAGTGCGGTCTCCGGAAAACGTCCGGGTGAGTAGCTGCAAGCTTTGGTGTCTAAGTTGCCTATGCCAAGTACAGCGTAGGAGTGGTTTGGTGCAGAGCGCCCCGACTATACGAGCGGGGGGTAGGTTCAAATCCGGCTCCGCTTACCAGACTTCACAATGAAAATTGGCGGCCAAACAATTCCCGGCAAAACCCTTCTGCTCATTATGTCGGAAGGTGCCCTCATCGGATTGGGACTGCTATTCGCTACTGCGCTGCGACTGCTTGATATTGAAGCCATCCGGCGGCACCTGGAAAAGCCGGGAATTCTGCTTCATTACGGCATCGCGGTTGTGGTCTGCGAGCTTGCGCTCTATTACTGCGACCTGTATGACCTTCAGATCGTAAGCCGACGGTCTGTTTTACTTGTTCACCTGCTCCAGGCACTGGGTGCAGCCTGCCTCATCCTGGCACTGTTGTACTTTTGCAGTCCGGAATTGAGCTTGGGTCGTGGCGTGGCCGCGATCGCAGCCCCGATCATTATCACGCTGGTGGTTGGATGGAGGTTGCTGGTCGACGCCAGCGCCCCGCTACTGCCGCGCGGTGAACGCATCCTGATCGCGGGCGATGGCCCCGCCGGGAGGTCGCTGGCGGAAGCTATCATCAGCAGGCCGGAACTGAACATTAACGTAATCGGTTTCCTGATGGAGGGCGAGCCCGGCACAGGTGTGGCAGAGCTGAGTTCGCCATCCCGTTCCTATCTATTCAGGAGCTCCGGTCCCAGCCTTTCCAGGGCAATGTACGCACCCCCACTGGCCGCAGCACAGGCTGCAGGTTCCGGCATTCTCGCTTTTGGCGCGGCGTCAACCCGCTCGATGGCGAGCGAGGGTGCGATCGAACTGGACGACAATCTCGGCCAGCCGGTAGGGACCATGCCGCCTGTGCTGGGCTCCGTGATGGACGTCGAGCGGATTGCCGCCTCGAGGCGAGCCGATCGCATCGTCCTGTCATTCAGCGAACGCCGCAGATC
>CAZDYZ010000720.1:0-2671 GCA_964509525.1 uncultured Acidobacteriaceae bacterium | reverse complement strand
CAAAGCTTTCGCCTTCGTGAATGGCGAGGGCACTTTCGTTGCCGAATGCTGAGAGGATCGTGCCACTGAGCATGTAGCCTACCCCTACAACCGGATGATAATGCCCGCCGCCGTCGGCGCCTGCCGCGTACTCAATTAAGTACAGTCGCGTCTCCCATCCCGGAAGGCCCTCAACGGAGGACGCGCATAGCAGAGTCCGCTGAATAGGAACTGGCGCGTTTTCGGATTTGTTTGCCATGGTGTACCTTTCCGTGACTGCACTCCATGGGATGCTAACGGCCCCAGACTGGATGCAACAGTCACTGGCGGAACTATCCCCACGTCCTGTTAACAGTTGATCCGGTTCGAGCGGGAGCGGCATCATGCCGCAAAAGTTGGGAACGTGTCCAAGGTGGAGAGCCAACCCAGTTCGCCAGGGTAGATTCGAACGCGATGTGCAGCGCTGGACGTCACTCTTCGACTTCGGGCCGCGGAGCTCGGCCTGCGGGTTACACTGGCTGGGTGCGCGTGCGTCCACCAAATCCGGAGTACCTCAAATTGCTCCAACGTTACAGTGAAAATATTCAGAAGCTGGCATTGGCCGCGCGAAAGCTGATCCTGGAAGAAGCTCCGGAAGCCGGCGAGTTCGTCTACGAGGTGTACACCATTGCGGACCACTTCTCGTTCACTGAGCGGCCCAGTGACGCGTTCGTCTTCACGACGACGCATGCAAACTGGGTCAACCTGGGCTTTAACTTTGGCTCGGTGCTGCCGGATCCGAATGGCCTACTACGTGGCGACGGTAAGCTCATTCGGCACATACGGATCGCGAAGGCTGCGGATCTTGAGGCGCGCGGTGTTCGAGAGATGGTAAGAGCTGCCATCAAGGAAGCGGAGAGGCCGGAAGGCAAAAGTGGGAAGCCAGGCACGACCGTGCGGAGGGGGGCATCGGCCAAGAAGCGCCGAGGGCTCTCCGCCAGTTGAGCACAAATGGTGGCCACGGTCCGGAATTCCCAAGCCTGGCAGGTTGATTAGGTAGCGAGCGGCGACGAGAGACATTTTCGTTTTCACAGACTGATGTAGGATGGTCGCAGCCATGACGACGTCGTACAAGTGGAAGCCGCTGGAGGATCTACCTCTCGATGCGACCACGCTCACGGATAACGAGTTAGAGCCGCTACACGAGGTGTGGTTGGACCAGCGCCAGAGTCTTGAGCAAGCCGAGGTTCTGCGGAAGTTTAACGAGGAACTTCACCGGCAGTGGGCAATCGAGACCGGTATTGTTGAGGGTGTCTACGCCCTCGACAGGGGTATTACTCAAGCGCTGATCGAGCATGGCATTGAGGCTGCGCTGATTCAGCATGAGCCAGCCGAAAAGAGCCCGGATCTCGTCGCCAGAATTATTCAGGATCACCTGGATACGCTTGAAGGCATTTTCGACTTCGTCAAAGGACAGTGGGAACTGACGACGGGCTACATCAAAGAGCTGCACGCGTCGCTGCTTCAACATCAGGCTACACACGTCGTGATCGATCAGCTCCAACATGAGTTCGAAATGCCGCTTGAGAAGGGCGTCTATAAAACACTTCCGAACAATCCAACGCGTAGCGATGGATCCGTGCACGAGTTTTGCCCGCCCGATCACGTTGCCTCTGAGATGGATCGCATAATCGAACTTCACAAGAAACATGTCAGCCGTAGAGTGCCGATCGAAGTGCAAGCCGCTTGGCTGCATCATGTATTCACCCAGATTCACCCGTTCGCGGACGGGAATGGACGTGTTGCTCGAGCGATTGCGACGTTGATCTTTCTCAAGGCGGATTGGTTTCCGCTCGTGATCACGCGCGACGATCGGGTGCAATATATCGAAGCTTTAGAAGCGGCGGACTGGGGCAACCTCAGTCCGCTCGTCTCGATATTCGTGCGAAGCCAGCGGAATGCGATCCTCCAGGCGACCAATGCGGCGCATGAGGTCAAGCCTCCTCGCACCGTCGACGAGGCGATCCTGGCTGCGCGTGATGTTTTGATCGTAAAGGGACAGACCGGTCCAAATGAGTGGGCTCAAGCGAAGCAAACGGCGGCCGAGATCCGAGATTACACGCACCGAAGGTTCGGAGAATTGGGGCAACGTCTGTGGGCGGAAATAGGGGCGGCAAACCGAACGTTCACTTTTCCGTCAACTCGCGGTGAAGGCGACTATTACCGAGCACCGATGGCAAAGATCGCAGAGGAGATGCGTTACGCCGTCAATACCAGCGACTACCACGAGTGGATCGAATTGGATTAGATGGCGACCGGAAGTTTCGAATTGTCGTATCCTTCTACACGCTCGGCGTGCGATTTCGAGGCATTGTTGGTGTGACTGTGTTCCTGATCGAACACGGCACAAATGAACCGAAGGTGGCTTCGGCCTACGTATTCCAGATCAACTACAAGGAGAGCCTTTCGGATACACAGAGGCGTTTTGAGCCGTGGCTTGAGGCATCTCTCGCCAATGCCCTAAACCTCTGGCGCCAGAGCTTGTGACCTCTTATCTTCCCACCACCCCCGCGAGCGGGCTGCTGGCACTCGCATACAGCCGCTTCTGCATCCGTCCTGCTTCGTACGCCAGGCGGCCAGACTCGACGGACAGCTTCATGGCGCGGGCCATTTTTTCGGCGTCCTCGGCTTCGGCGATGGCGGTGTTCATGAG
>CAZDYZ010000719.1:0-2525 GCA_964509525.1 uncultured Acidobacteriaceae bacterium | reverse complement strand
TGATGTAAATGCCATTGCGCTCGCCGAAGATGTATTCCTTCATCTTCGGGTTCCAACGCTTTGTCTGATGTCCGAAGTGAACGCCCGCTTCGAGCAACTCCTTCATCGTGATATTCGCCAAGCTACCTCCTAGGTTGGCTTGCATCCTTTGCGATGGCTTCAGCTACGGCTTCGCCAGATCGCTTGGGATTGATTTCCCCATGACCGGCTGCTTGCACAACACAGCAGGCGTGAGAAGATTCGTTCCGGCTAACTTCACCATTCTCACTCCCGGAACCACAAGGTGAGCGGAGACTCCCACAAAAGCCCTTGCCCCCACCGGGCAAGGCGGGATCGAACCCATTAGCGCTTGCTGAACTGAAACCGCTTACGAGCGCCCTTCTGTCCGTACTTCTTGCGCTCTTTCCCACGGGCATCGCGACGCAGAAACCCTTCCGACTTCAGTTTAGGACGCAGCTCGGGATTGAATTCCTGCAGGGCACGAGCGATTCCCATGCGGACCGCACCTGCCTGACCGTTCACGCCACCGCCAGTGACCGTACAGATCACATTGAAGCTGGCAGTGGTCTCGGTAGCAACCAGTGCCGATTTCGCCATGATGCGCTGCGCTTCGGTTACAAAATGCTGATCGAACGCCTTGCCGTTGACCTTGAAGTCGCCACTGCCGGGACGAAGAAACACTCGTGCTACGCTCGACTTGCGACGACCGGTGCCATAATACTGAAGCTGTTCAGTCATTTTTCAATCTGTGGGGAGACCTCGGCTCCCACTGATCCTTCCAAGAAATTTGCTCGGCGGAGCCAAGCTTGCCCATTCCGCTAAGCACGCTTGCCAACTCTAGCCAGCATTTCCGGCTTCTGCGCCGCATGTGGATGCTTGTCGCCCTTGTAAACCTTCAGCTTGCCAGCCATCGCTCGTCCTAGCTTGGTGTGCGGCAGCATGCCGGTGATCGCCTCTTCCAAGATCTGCTCCGGCTTGCGCTCGAAGCGCTTCTTGTACTCCTCGGCTTTTATGCCGCCGGGGAACCCGGAGTAGCGATAGTAAACCTTGCTGTCGGCCTTGAGACCGCTGATGCGGACCTTCCCGGCGTTGATCACGATGACGTGATCGCCGGTGTCAAGAAATGGCGTGTACTTGGGGTTGTCCTTCCCAGAAAGGATCCGTGCCACACGAGTGGCCAGCCGGCCCAGAGTCTGGCCGTCGGCATCAATGACAAACCACTTGCGCGCAATTTCCCCCCGCGGGAAATACGTTGACATCTCCAAACTCTCCCAGAATGTTGAAAAAGACCGCGAAAGAGCCGCTGAGTTCTGGCGCGGGATGCGCAGTGACCATCAGGCGGGCAAACGCAGGACCACCAAAGGTTTAAGAATAGCCCACCGACACCGCCATTGTCAACGAAGCGAGAGCATAACCGCGTCCTGTCGAGAGGTTGCGATCTTAGTTTTTCCTCGCGGCTTCCACCACTTGGAAGAATTCGGTGCCGTTCATTCCGGGCCTAACGAGAGCGCGAACCTCCTTCTGGTTCAGCCCGCAACGCTTACCGTGGGCCAGAGCCAGACCCCAGAACATCTTTTTTTGGACTGGAATGGTTGAGAGCATTTGGTGTACACGTTGTCTTGAGAAGCCAAACTCCCGCCCGATTTGGTCCAAGGTTATGCCTGCCGTCCGAAGTTCAAATGTACGGCGACGCATCTTACAATGCATGGGTGCACGATGGCGCGCTCCCATGCGGCAGCCACAGCTGGGGCATTCAACATAATTCGTTTTTCGCTTTCGTTTTCGCTTTACTGGCATGGTCACTCCTCAATCGTCGACCGTAAAGAACCCATCGCATGACGTCACTGAGAGGAAACCCTTGACACCTCAGCTTCATATTTTGTGGCTCTGCTTCAGCTTGCGCGACTTTACTTCCACTCCTTCTGCAAGTTTCCGCTTGTGGACTTCTAGCTTCCTGGTCACTGCATCGTCGTATAAACCGATCATCTGCGTCGCCAGAATGCCTGCGTTGGTGGCACCTGGTTTGCCGATGGCGACAGTCGCGACAGGGATCCCTGCCGGCATCTGTACCATCGCCAGCAGCGAATCAAGCCCCAACAAGGTGGTAGAGGGGATCGGCACAGCAATGACCGGCAGCGTAGTTTCCGCCGCGATCACACCGGCCAGGTGCGCGGCTCCACCTGCGCCTGCGATAACCACCTTCACGCCGCGCGACCTCAGCCCGCGTGCATACTCGCTGGTGCGGGCCGGTGAACGGTGCGCCGAGGTTATGTCCATCTCATATGGGATATCGAACTCGGCCAGCGCCTTGGCAGCTTCGTTCATGACGTCGAGATCTGAGTCACTGCCCATGACAATCGAGACAAGAGGAATCTGATTCATGAATGCTCACTTCCTGGAGTGCAAATGTCTTAGCCCCCGCGCAGCAATGTCTTTGCGATAGTGCATGCCGTCAAAACGGATCTTCATGACCGCGTCGTAGACCCGCTCGACGGCGTCGGGGAGGTCTTTCCCGCGTGCAGTCA
>CAZDYZ010000718.1:0-3054 GCA_964509525.1 uncultured Acidobacteriaceae bacterium | reverse complement strand
AACCACGCGCGAAGGCGATTCCGTAGCAGCGCGAGAACGAGCCTCCCAGCGCTGCTCCTAATCGGCTCGATGAACCCCGCCAGATTATCCCTCAGCATGGTTGCGTCCCCCGCCATCTCTCTCGCGGGAGAATCACGCCGTATAGCCGGCGTCCACTGCCAAGTCCGTACCTGTAATGTGGGCAGACTCGTCGGAAGCCAGAAACAACACTGCTTTGGCGATCTCTTCAGGAAAAGCCATTCTGTTCAACGAGTGCTGATCCGGACTAATCCCACCCAATGCCTCCCAGGCGTTTTCTTCGCTGCCGTGTTTGGCAACCAGATCCTTCCAGAAAGGCATCTTGCTCCACATCGGGGTGGCCACAGCAGCGGGAGAAACGGTGTTTACTCTGATCCCATGCTCCTTACATTCCAATGCAACCGCTTTGGCAAGCATACGAAGGCCGGCTTTACTCACGCAGTATGCGCTGGCGCCCGCAGCTGCCTTAATGCCGGAAGCGGAAGAAATGAGCACGATGCTACCTTTTTTCCTGGGAATCATCGTACGGAGCGCACTGCGAACTCCAAGGAAGGCACCATCGAGATTGACGGCCATGACCCGGCGCCAATCATCCAGGCTCAGATCAACTGTCGGCGTTGCCTGAGAAATGCCGGCCGCCGAAATGAATATATCCAGGTGGTCAATCAACTGGAAAGCTGATTCCCAGGAACTCTCCTGTGTCACATCGAGCGTGAGCGCTGTAGTGTTGCTCAACTGCGTGGCGAGATCGCGTATACGTTCGCTATCGATATCTGCTGCAAAGACGTATGCCTTGCGCTGAACGAGTTCTTTTACGATAGCTCTCCCGATGCCCGAAGCAGCACCCGTGACAAGTGCAATCTTTTCCGAAAAACACATTTGTCCATCGTAAAGCTCCCTTCCGCAATATGCACTTCATGGCCGTATCGCCGGTTGTGGCCCGATGGTTGGCGCAGCGGGTTGACCCCGCCAGCGGTTGTATGCCTTCAATTGGCCTGCGTCGATGAGCCGCCCGGGCCAATACAGAATTAGACGATGCGGCGCGCTGCCCGCAGAATGCAGGAGCCCACACCATCGTATAAGCCTCGAGCGTGGCAGCCGCAGCCACCACGGCTGCGACCTGCCTTCAACGACGGCAAACAAAGACCGCGCCAACCGCATAGCACTCCCAACTGGGATATGTATTCGCTGCATAGTGCACAGAGCTGATGGCACAATAACGCGAAAGGCCGCTGCGCCATCAGGCGCGGCATTGTATGAGCGACGACATCGCATCATCTATTCGTGAAAGTTACGATAGGCTTGCGGAGGAGTATGCGCGACGAATCTTCAGCGAACTCCATCACAAGCCCCTCGATCGCCAACTGCTAAATCGCTTTGCCGCCCAGGTGAGGGGACGCGGAAAAGTCTGTGACATGGGTTGCGGACCTGGCCACGCTGCTCGCTATCTGCACGACGCTGGCGTCAGGGTCTTCGGGCTGGATCTTTCACCCGGCATGCTGGAGCAGGCTCGAAGACTGAATCCTGACATTCCCTTCCGTGAAGGCAACATGATGGCTCTGAACCTTCAGAAGGAAACGCTAGCTGGGATCGCCGCTTTTTACGCCATCGTGAACATTCCTAAAGAGTCTCTCTCTCAGGTTTTTCGGGAAATAGAGAGGGTATTAAAACACGGTGGGCTGCTGTTGCTTGGATTTCACTGTGGTAACGAAGCCATTCATGAGGAAGAGTTGTGGGACCTGCCGATCTCGATGGACTTTTTCCTTTTTCAGCCGACGGAAATCCGGCGTTATCTCGAACTGGCAGGGCTTGCAATTGAAGACATCATCGAGCGACTGCCGTATTCCCCGGAAGTCGGGTACCAGAGCCAAAGGGCGTACATTTTTGCACGGAAACCCGACTCGGTGGCACAACCATAAGCGCCACAAGGGGAGGGTAATTGAGACTATCGAGGGGGATCCGGGCGTCTGCGCCCAGGATGCGCCAGGCAAAAGATCGATCTGAAAGAGATCTTTCCAGGCAGTGGATGAGCGGCACGCTCGCGGCATTCCTCCATCCGGCTTGGCTCTCCCAACTCCATGACGAAAGCTTGCGACGCGGAGATATCGCGCACCGGCGCGAACCGCTTATGGAGCGAAGCGGCGCATGTGTCACTGCGGGTACCTTCTGGATATGGGGTGAAAACGTTGTCCCATGCAGGTGCCGATGTGGGCAGTTCTGGAAGGCTGAGTCAATCGTGTTCGGCCGTCAGCTCAATGGGCCGACGCGGACCCACCTTTTTGTGAACGTTCCCCACTCCGCAAGTCCACCACCCTCGTGGTCGGAGGAACAATAAACAGCCGCGCATCCGGTTCAGATAGCTTCAGATCGGTAACCGAGAACAGTTGGTCACCATGCAGGGGATCAAGACGAAGCACCTGCAGATTCAGCCCCAACTTAGGCGAATACCAGAACTCCTTGGTGTTGTCCACCGGCGCGCTGTTGCCGATGACGCCGGCCTGGATAGTAATGGTTTCCCGTGTGCCGATTGCCTCCAAACCCTCAATGGTCTTGCTGCCCAGGTTGGCGCGGCTGAGATAGCGGGTACCATTCGCGATCGGTCCTACAGGAACCACCGGTTCTGTGACTGGCACATCATAGTTGCGTAGCTCGCACTGTGTAAGCATCGGATTGCAAAAATACTTGGAATGCGTCACGGGACTGCTGATCTCGATGCTACGAACTCGTGATTCCTGGGAACCTCCCTCCGGCACCAGCGTCCGGCGCTCCTGATAGATACGGCCCTGGCCATCGCGCACCACCAGACGATGGTTCGTGACTACGGTTGTACTTCCGTCTGGCAGATGCTTCGTCCACTGGAAAGTGACGGTCGCCTGGAACGGAGCATTGGCCAGCGGAGCAATGAAGATGCTGGAAACCATTTCTTTCGAGTTGCCGTCGGGAGCGTGAAGCGCATCCTCCGTACTTTGCGCCTGTGCAAGGAAGCTGGCCACAGCAAAACAAGCAGCGACGAGCGGAGAAGACAAGTTGGGCATA
>CAZDYZ010000717.1:0-3571 GCA_964509525.1 uncultured Acidobacteriaceae bacterium | reverse complement strand
CAGCGAAAGACGCCGCGCGACGCATCGCCTATGCCGAGGATGGGGCAGTTTTCGATGGCTATGTCGATGCCGGCATCATCGGCATACGTCAGGGGACCAGCAATCCGAGCATGAAGCTGCCTAGCGATGTACGCGAGTACCCAGAAGTTGTTGCTCGAGCGTTGAGCCAGTTGCGGCTGGTAGGCGTCAATGGCCCCTATTCCGTACTGTTTGGTGCCGACGCCTACACCGCCCTGGCGGAAACCAGCGATCAAGGATACCCGGTGCTCGAGCACGTCAAACGACTCGTCGACGACAAGATCATCTGGGCGCCCGCGGTCGAAGGTGGTTTCGTGCTGAGCACCCGCGGCGGAGATTTCGATCTACACATTGGCCAGGACGTTTCTATCGGATATTCCAACCACACCGATTCCGCTGTCCGCCTTTACTTGCAGGAAACGTTTACGTTCCTTCTGCTCACTGCTGAGGCAGCCGTCGCTTTGGCTCCGCCCGCGAGGGCACAGACGACCTAAAGCACAATGTCCTGCAGCAAAGTGTGTCTGACCTAGCAGTTCATTGGGAACGACTTGAACTTGCCACGCTGGCCTTGAAGGCTCTGCTGGTATTCGCAATCCGCGATTGATCGCGGAGCGCCGAGTCTTGATCAGCTTGCAAATCGCTCGATAAGCACCCCATGCCGGAGCCCTCGGTCACTAACCGAAAGGCTGTCCTTGTTGAGCTTGATCATCACAGTCTTGACAATGCATGCTCCGGCCAGAATAACGTCTGCTCGCTTCGGCTGCAGTCCCACAATCATCCGACGTTCGTCCAGGGACCGTGAACGATACACCTCGATCTGCCTTTCTATTTCAGAACGTTCGATCACTGAGCCCTGTACGATGTCCGGATCGTACTTCGCAAGCCGATGTTTCACCGCGGCCATGTTTGTAATCGCGCCCCCCATCCCCACCAACGCGTCCGGCGAACCTCCTGTCGCCAGCCGCGTGAGATCGGTAGAGATCGCTTCCAATGCTGCCCCAAGGTGCTCAGGAGACACTAATCCGCCGAGCCCATATCGCTCGGTGTATCGCACGGCGCCAACATTCAAGCTAAAACGCTCTGTGACAGTGCAACCGCGCCCGAACGTGAACTGCGTGCTACCTCCGCCCGTATCGAAAATGGCCAGCGAACCTTCCGCCAGACCGAGACCGGACTTAACCGCCAAGTAGGCCAGCCTGCCTTCTTCTTCTCCCGCAATGACTTCAATCCGGACTCCACAGCGTTGCTCGACCGCTTCTATGAACTGCTGGCTATTGCGTGCCGTCCGCATGCCCATCGTGCCAACCGCGGCGACCGCGGCGACCCCATTTTGTTTGGCTTCAGCTGTCATGGCCGCAATGGCGGACACGGTCCGGGCCATAGCCTCGCTGCTAATCTCCCCGCTCTTCTCCAGCCCCTCACCCAGCCGCGTGATTTCTGCACGATCCACCACGGTCCGCCAGCTGCCGTCCGCACTCCGCTCGCTGAGGTTGAACTTCACCGAATTGGTTCCCACGTCGATGACCGCATAGCGGGGCACAGGGATCTCCTCAACTCTTCATTCCCACCAGTTGCTTCAAACCACGTGGGTAGTTCACATTTGTCCACTCACCCAGGCCAAGTTCGCGTACCGTGGCCATCAATCGATCCGGATCCTCAGATTCGATGGCTACCGTGCGCGTCCTTTTCCCAGCGGCCTCCACCTCCGTCAGCTCCGACATACACTCATTGATCTTGTAGCGGGCTCGCTTCTTGTGCACGCTCAGCGAAAGCAGGCTACCGCTTGCCTCGGCCAGTTCCGCGACAAATTGATCGAGAGTGTACTGTGTGCGCTCCAGGGCCGGAGCCACTACACCCAGGGTGTCAAGCACCTTTCTCGCTTGGTCAGCCGCCAAAGGGAAAGCCGCCTTCATCACTGGCTTCCATTGTTCCAGACCGGCTGGATTGACCTGCTCTAGCGTCTTTATGTCCAAGAGACGATCACGCACTTTGACATTTTCATCGCTGACCGCGGAAAGCAGGTACAGCTCCTCGCTCTCCTGCACGCCATCCGGATGCAGGACGGCGAATCGTTTGTCGGCCTCGCCAAAGCTCTCGCCAAACGCACGCCATTCCCAGCGAGGAATGATATTCTCCATGAGCCCCTCCAAGTGGAGCGAGTTTCTTATCATACGCTCCTCACCGTGTGATTGAGAGACAGAAATCCAGCAACGCAGATTCTCCTTCAGGCGACTGCTTCTGATGTCCTATTTCTGTGTATTCGGGGGAAAGTCTCTCGAGTCAACAACTCGCCAGCGATGAAAGATCAACATTGAAAGCGCAAACACAGTTAACTGACAATGACGAATCGTGTAGTGGTCCTCACCCATCAAGATCGGCTCTTGATCGAGACCACCAGGACCAACATTCCAGGCGTTCTTTGAAGTCGGGTGGAGAGTAACCTCGTTGTTTCTCGTTCATAGTCCGCGGCTTTCCCATATCGTAAGACAAGGCTATTCGTAAGAACTGTGGAATTCCTCACGGACCATTTCCTCATTTCTCACACAACTGGCCCCGGGATGCGCCAATTCCCTGTTCCCACAACAATCAGACAGCAACCACTCGGTCCCGCATCGCTGACTGGTACAAGTTTGGCTCTGATTCCAACAGAAGTTAAGACATCTACCAAGAGCCCGGCGCTCGGATGGGGGCTGCTGAGATTGTTTACGCCGACAAATACGCTTTCCGTCGGAAAATGGCCTGCGGTGGATGGAACGCGGACCTCCCACCCCGCTTCGCGCAAAGCATCCGCGAGATCACAGGCGAAATTGAACGCGTCGACCTCCTTGCCGATGGAGGTAACCTGCAAGGAATACTTTCTATTCCTCCTTAACCTGTCCACTATCGACGTCCGCTGCTCGTTTGAGAGACCCAGCATACTTCGCCTCCGACCTTGATGCAATTGCGTCTGGGCTGAAGACCGATGCCTATTGCTGCTCGCAGCGCAGGATCTTCTGTTGACTTCGGAAGCGCGATTGGTCCAAGATTGTGTTCTTCGCCACCCGGAACACTTGACACTAGAGTATCGAAAGCCTTGTCTGCTCGCGAGTTAATTGACCGCAAACTTCGATGAGCAAGACCGAGGGGCTAATTCTAGTGCCGAGCACTCATAAGCAGTTTGGCCTAGTTGGGGAAAACTTGTCGGTGAGCTGTGACGCAGAGCGGTGTGACAGACGCTCGTTCATACTATGCGCGGAGAAGGCGATGGGGGCGGAGCCGTCAAACGACTGGCCCTCGACAGTCCTGTCATCCTAGTAGACCGAGTAGCTCAAGATGGAGTGTCCTACGACGGTGGCCAAAACTCATATGGCTACCTCTTCGAGCTGACGAGTTCAAGCCAAGGCTGGGTGCTCAATGATCTCCACGACTTTTTTAGGGAGACTCTGATTAAGCTCTTCCTTTTTCACAGCGAGTTTGGATAGAGTCACGCCAGCATGAAACAGAGGACACTGGCGATGATGACAGGCTTTGAGAGGTACACCAAGAAAACGCGGCGGGTAGCTTTTCTGGAGGA
>CAZDYZ010000716.1:0-2272 GCA_964509525.1 uncultured Acidobacteriaceae bacterium | reverse complement strand
AAAAGGTGCTGTTGACATAATGCTCAAGCTTTCGGACCCGATGATTTCGACCACCATGTAACCGTTGAAGCGATGGCGACGTCGTTTTTCATCTTTCTCAACCAAGGTCCAACATTGAGGATCCTTGAGCACAGCAGTTCTCCCTCGTGCATCCCCAACAGTGTGCGCCACGCGAGGCCGAATCATGCTCTTCGCATTCCGATATGGTATTGACCGCCCTTCTGGGACGATTCGGCGCAAACCCGCTGCGGGAGGGTTTCTTCAAACTCTGCTGTTCGGCAACGTAGATGCAGTCAAACATCTGCGCTGGTGAGAGCCACGGCGCTGAGCTAATGGCCAGCACTTCGGGCAGAAGGGATAATTCTCATCTTGGACGAGGTTATGAAGCTGTTCCGGCACGCCGCAGTTTACGGCGCCGGTCAGATAATCGGGAAGGTGGTAACCTTCCTTCTCATTCCTGTTTTCACCTACTACCTGTCGAAGGCTGATTTCGGCATCATGGAGGTGCTGAATCAGACCAGTACCCTGGTCGGCATGGCCCTGGGTCTCGGAGTTGCCAATGCGGTGATGAGGTTCTACTACTCGGCGACAGACGAGCACGAACGTCGGGCCATTGTAAGCACCGGCATGGTTTTCGGAATTGTGGTGGGGGCACTGATCCTTCTTATCTGCTGGCGGGAGGCGCCTCTATTTGCCAGGACCCTGCTGGGAACGTCGGGAGGCGCGACGTTGGTAAGGTTAGCCGCCGCCGCCCTGCTGTTCACCTTCTGCGCAGATATCGGATGGACGTATCTTCAGACTACCCAGCGGTCATTTTTGTACGTGGTGCTCGCGCAAGGATTCCTGCTGCTGTCGGTCATACTGAACGTTTACTTCGTGGTGATCCGTAAGACGGCAGTTGTGGGGGTTTTCTGGAGCAGCCTGCTGGCTTCGGCAACGATCGCCGCGATCTTGCTGCTTATTACGGTTTGCAATGTTGGTGTCCACTTCTCGGCGGTGATCCTAAAGAAACTTCTCTGGTTCGGAATACCCCTGACACCGGCTTGGGTCGCTGCCTTCGTCATGAATTTCTCGGACCGCTTCTTTCTGCAGCACTTTTGCGGACTTTCAGACGTTGGAATGTACGCAGTAGGGTACAAGTTCGGATTTATCGTAAGCCTTCTGGTCGTTCAACCGTTCATCATGATCTGGGAGCCGAAGTCCTATGAGATTGCTGCCAAGCCTAACGCCCAACAGGTGTTCTCCCGGATGTTTACTGTCTATTCTGCCTTGCTGATCTTGCTGGGACTCTGCATTAGCGTTCCCATTCGAGAAGTATTTGAGATCATGCTGGACCGTAAGTTTCTGTTCGCCTACCAACTGGTCCCGCTCATCGCGTTTGCCTACGTTGCGCAGGGGATCGGCCGATTTAGTGAAGCCTCCCTCCTGATCCGCAACAAGACCCACATACTGGCCGTGATTGGGACAGTCTGCGCGATAACGTGCCTGGCGGGAAATCTGGTGCTGATCAAGTTCTTTGGGATGTGGGGTGGCGCCGCCTCAACTTTCGTGACGTTTGCACTGTTTGCCGTGATCAGCTTTGTATGCGGGCAGCGGCACTATCCAATCGAGCACGACCTCAAGACCTTTCTAAGATTGTGGGTTGCTGCGGCGGTTGTACTTGTTGTTGCTTTTGCCACTCCTGTGGCTTGGCCGTTGTGGCTGCGCATCATTACCAAGCTGCTGCTGTTGCTGTCGTTCGTCTGTGGCCTGCCAACCATGGGTGTGATCGGGAGCGAAGAGTTGCGAGAGCTTCGAAGCCGAATCGGCTTCAGTCGGCGCAGAGAGCCGGTTGCGATGAGTGAGACTCTGGGAGTCAGTTAGCCAGGAGGTAACCCTCGGTTGGAACCTAGTCTCTCCGTGCTTCCGCCCGAACAACGGTGGAGGAAGTATTTGTGAGCATGGTCCACGAACAGTGTGTGGCATGACTTCAGACGCGTGAGGAACAGCACAGTGAATATTTTGTTTTTAGCTCATCGGATCCCCTACCCGCCCGACAAGGGCGAGCGGATTCGCGCCTTCCATCTAATACAGTTCTTGGCCAGCTGCCATACTGTCGATCTGTTCTGTCCTGCTACTACTTCCGAGGAGGTTCGGCAGGGGGATGGGTTGCGGAACTGGTGTCGTCAGGTGACGGCCGAGAGAGTCAGAACATGGGAAGTCGCTCGTCGCGTGGTACGAGCCTTCACCAAATGTGAGGCAGCCTCGGTTGCGTTCTTCTATTCGCGAAGGC
>CAZDYZ010000715.1:0-9156 GCA_964509525.1 uncultured Acidobacteriaceae bacterium | reverse complement strand
ACATGGACAGAACGCCCGCGCCAGACATGGCCAGAGGACTGGGGGGCGAAAAGCGCGAGGCGAGTCGTACAGCTGGGCCGGGCGGAACTGCGGGCCTGGACGAGAAGACTTCCGCCTACGCCAACCTCCTGCACCCAATTGAAACTCCCTTGGTTTTCACCGGGTTTAGCGAGGACACGCTCCGGTTGTTCTCCAAAGATTTTGCCGCGGCTGGCATCATGCCGGTAATGGGAGCAGGCTCAACCAGCAACGACAGGCAGCCAGAACCGCTGGTGCCGGGCTCGGCCGTTAGCGCCATCCTGGTTCGCGGTGACATGAACATTGCGGGAACCTGCACTGTCACCTACCTTGACGATTCTCGCCTGCTCGCCTGCGGACATTCCCTGCTTCAATCGGGCAACGTTGACATCCCGATGACCAAGGCCACGGTTTTAGTCACATTGCCTTCAACAGCGAACTCCTTCAAGATCGTCAACAGTACGGAGCTGATCGGAGCGTTCGTTCAGGACCGGCGTGCAGGAATCATGGGACGCTTCGATCGCGAGCCACATATGATTCCGGTTACGCTCACCTTCCACGGCGTAACCCATGCCAAGGAGTTCCATTATGAAGTGCTAAACAACGCCAAAATTACGCCTGCCGCGATGATGGCGACGGTGTTCAACGCGATTCAGGGAATGAACGAATACGGCGAGGACACGACGTATCGGCTGCAGGGCGACATTTCGGTGCTCGGTTATCCCAAGCTCAGCGTCAAGAATATGTACGCACCAGCAGACGGAACGGCTCCTACGGCGTTCGGTATCGCGCTCTCCATCGGCGAACGCTTCAGCCGGATCTTCGAAAACCCGTACGAAAGACCAAAGATTGAAGGTGTCGAACTAAACTTCGATCTTGTACCCGACCGGCGCTCGGCACGCCTTGAAAGCGCTCGCACAGACGTGACGGAAGCTCGCCCCGGTGACGAGATTACGATTGAAACCATGCTGCGACCCTATCGCGGCGAGAGCATCTTGCGACAGATTCCAGTCAAGATTCCGACCTCCACCCCCAAGGGCACCCTGCGTATCCTGGTCAGCGATGGCGACACTCTCGACAGGATGCGCCGTATACCGGGCGGCGTGAACCGCCGTCTTGATCTCGCTTCCACTATTGCGATGCTCAACAAGGAGCATACCAATTCGCAAGTTTATGTGTCGCTGATGGAGGCAAACCCGCAAGCCATGGTGGACGACAAAGTCATGCCTACTTTGCCGCTATCGGTCATGAACGTTATGGACGGCCTGCGGGGTACACAGGACATGATCGTGGTTGGTGAGTCAGCCGTGGACGAAGCCTCAACCCCGGTGGACTACGTAGTTTCTGGTTCGCAAATCATTACGCTGACGATCAAATAACGCAGTCACGAGGGCGATCTGACTGTCAGCGTTCTTTAACGCGGAGTGGACTGAGTGCGATGGTTTGGAGCCCGGCTTCAATTGCTCCGGCCGACTCACCCTGAACCTCTCGAACTACGGCGAGGGCGGTACCGTACCCTCAGGCAGGAACTATGGCCGATGTAAGTACCAGTACAAGAGGCCGCCAATCAGAAAGACAAGCAAGACTGCGATCCACACCATTCTCCGCCGCGCTTGAGAGGGCGACTTGCGCAGACGCGCGATTTCGGGCGCTAATGCTTCCGCCGCGGCGGTTGCCGATGTGACTCTCTCTCGCCGCGCCGGATTCTCCTCCCGGGCAACCGCCGCGGTTAAATAGGCAGGAATCGCATCGGTTGCGGGTACCCGCTCGCTCTTGCTGGCAACACTCGCGTTAGTTGGCGGCGAGTTTTTGTCAGCCACAACCTCCACTGCGGACTCCCGCTCCCCGACCTTCTGCGCCTCGCGCGTTCCATTGCGCGCGAGCGCGGGGAGAACATCACTCTGGATGCCCGATTGGGACTTGATGATCTTGGGGGCCGGTGCTGGGACGTTCTTGGAGATCACCGGCGCGAGAAAGCGATAACCACGACGAGGTAGCGTTTCCACGTAAAGCGGATTGTCCGCATTGTCGCTTAACGCCGTCCTGATCTGCTTCACGCAGTGGTTCATGCCCTGTTCGAAATCAACGTAAGTTTCTTCTCCCCAAAGTTGTTCTTTGATGTCTTCCCGCGTAACGACCTGGCCGGCATGGGTGGCAAGTAATGTCAAGAGCCGAAGAGGTTGTGGAGGCAATTTGATGAGGGTGCCTGATTTGCGCAACTCTTCGGTGTCGAGGTTCAGCTCAAAGACGCCGAAGCGAAGTAGCTTGTGAGTACCGCTCACGGGAATCCCCTAGAAACAGTGCAATGTCGAGCAGAATTATACAGCTTTCCAATCGCCGGTCCCTGGCGATCATCTATGAAGGCATGTCATTCTTTATCATGGGATTAGACGGTCATCTCCAAGGACCTAATGCCGGGGGCAGCAAACCCAGTGACCGGGAAATCGAAATTGCCGGCATTTATGCCGCACGGAAACGGTCGGAAGTTGCAAGTGCCGGCCGGAGCCGTAATGGAACTGAAAATCAAAAGTACGAAGGCTAGGGAGGCAGCGCTGTTACTGGCTCCACATTTTGTTCTGGCCAAGAGAATCGTCTGTTCTGTACGTTCTTGACTGAAGTAATGCACCCAGGGACACTGTCAGCAGGGGACGAACCCTGCCGCCGCCCGCAAGCTCTTCCCCAACAGCGATATGCGGTGGCAACGCGGGGTGAAGTTCCAGCCCGTCATCCCGCCAAGCGTCACTGCATCCCGCGAACAGCCGAAGAGTAGCCGCAATCCCTGTCAAACCTCCCGAGGACGTCCTGGCGCGGTAAGACCTGACTAGGGTCACACCGGATGACATCAAACCTTAAAGCAATCCTCGGGGTAGGGACCAACCGACAATGGCGGTTGACACCGGGTGCTCAAGGGTTCCCCCAAGTGCAATTTTTGTGCCACCCCAGTCAATAGATTCCAATTGAATTAGGGGCATGACGACGACCACAGAGGAACTCCTCCTCATTTATGCAGCCAGGGGCTCGAGTGCCATGGCTAACTGGGCGAGTTTGGTGTGATAGGTTATGGGTATCTCTGCTGCTGATACCCCGAGATCGATGATGAGCTCTCTTCGAGTGGCACTTGTGTGCTTGTCACTTACTGCAATCGGTTGGGCACAAGGGACGCGCACCTGGGAACAGACGAAATACGAAGACTTCGAAAAGGGCACGGCTCACGGCGTGGCCGTCAGCAGCAGCGGCAAGCTCACGCTTGCGCCTGCCTTCGACGCCCTCTATACCTCGCCCTCCACCTATCTTTGGAGCCTGGCCTCGGATGAACAAGGTAACGCCTATGCGGCAGCGGGATCACCGGCGCGCGTGTACCAACTTGCGCCTGACCGCAAGGCCAGCATCATCTTCACTTCGCAGGAGCTTCAGGTGCAGGCGTTGGTTCTTGACCCGAGCGTGGACGTGATTTATGCGGCGACGTCGCCTGATGGCAGGGTGTACAAGATCGTTCGCGGCAGTCCCGCCCTCAACCAAGGGCTAGAGGTCGCGCACGGCGCCGAGGAAATTGTCAACACGCAAGAGGGAGGGAAGCCTGGTCAGGCCGGCAAGACTCCGCTCACGTCCCTTGTCGATTCAAGCTACAGTTCCACGGTCTTCTTTGATCCCAAAACAAAATACATTTGGGCGCTGGCGCTAGATCATCAGGGGAACCTCTACGTTGGTACGGGCGATCGCGGCGAAATCTTCCGCGTGGACCGCAGTGGTAAAGGCGCCGTGTTTTTCACGAGCGACGAAGCACAAATCCGCTCCCTCGACTTCGACAACGCAGGCAATCTCATCGCCGGGACCGACGGCAGCGGCCTCATCTATCGCATCTCGCCCCAGGGCGAAGGCTTCGTTCTTTACAGCGCGCCAAAAAAGGAGATCACCGCGCTCGCTGTCGATGCTTTAGGTAACATCTATGCCGCTGGTGCAGGCGAAAAGCGTGGCCCCAGCGGGCCTCCACCGGCAAACCCGATCGTCCCATCTCCCACACCAGTCCCTAACGCACCAGGGGTCATGGTAGGTCCGCAAGGCGGTTCAGCAAGTGCCACTGCGGCACCACCAACATTCACCGCGATCCCTTATCCCAATGTGACCAATGTAGGAGGCTCCGAGGTGTACCGCATTTCGGCAGATGGCTCGCCGAAGACAGTCTGGTCGTCGCGCGAAGACCTTGTCTATGCTCTGGCGTTCGACAAGAATGGACGGCTGCTGGCGGGCACGGGTAATCGCGGAAAGATCTACGTGATTCGCGGCAACCAGTACACCGATCTCGTCAAGGCAAGCGCCAATCAAGTGACGGCCTTTGCGCGCGCTCCCAAGGGGGGGCTCTACGCTGCTACCAGCAATCTGGGGAAGGTCTTTCTGCTTGGTCCGACGCCCGTAACGGAGGGTGCCTATGAAAGTGACGTCTTTGATGCCAAGAGTTTCTCCAAGTGGGGACGAGCTGAGGTCCGCGGCAGCGGCATTTTTGACCTCTTTGCCCGCAGCGGCAACGTTGACAACCCCGACCGCAATTGGAGCCTCTGGAGGAAAGTCGATCTCCAGAAAGACCTTCCCATTGACGCACCTTCCGCACGCTTTATTCAATGGAAGGCGGTGCTGCACGCCGGCAGCGACCCGTCTTTTATCGACAGCGTAAGTCTCAATTACCTGCCCAAGAACATCGCTCCTGAAGTGGACGATGTGACGGTGATGGTGGGATACCGGGTTCCCACGGGAACTCATTTCGAACCGGGGATCTCGACCAGCTATGAACCGCCAATTCCGACAGTCCGTGACCGGCACTCTATAGCGGTGAAATGGAGAGCCCACGATGACAACGAGGACACATTGGAGTTCACTCTCTACTACCGCGGTGACGGCGAAACCCGCTGGAAGCCGCTGCGCGAAGGAGTGGACGAACGTTTTGTGAATCTTGACTCTGATCTGTTTCCTGATGGCGGCTACACCATACGGGTTGTCGCCTCCGATGCGCCATCCCACTCTCCGGAGGAAACATTGACCGGCGAAGGTACGAGCCCGCGTTTTGAGGTGGACAACACGCCTCCTCGCATAGAGTTCATGAGCACCAGAGTCGAGAACAATAAGGTTCACCTGACGTTTCGGGCGGTGGACACCTTTTCACCTATCAAGCGCGCGGAGTATTCAATTGATGCCGATGATTGGCAGCTCGTCGAGCCGGTGGGGCAGATTTCCGACTACAAAGTCGAGACCTACGATGTCTACGTACCGATTCCCGAGACGACAAGTAATGCAGAACCAGACGGTACCGAGGAAACAGCGTCAGGCAAGCGCCCTGCACCCAGCAGGGTGGCTACCCAGGAGCACACCATTATCGTTCGCGTTTACGACCGGTTCGATAACCTGGGTATTAACAAAATTGTGGTCAAGGCGCCGGCGATAGCCACTCGGTAATCCACAATAGTCCCCGCTTAACATCCCGCCGTAGGTCGACTATTGGGCAACACATGAACTGGAACTTGGGATCATGACCAAGCGCAAGGTTCGCGTTGTGTTTGATTCCAACCGCACCCTTTCTACGACCGGCCTAAAACAAGGTGCATCAGGGGGAGTGGCAGCAATAACCACGTAGTCGCCGGGGGCCATTTGCGGGAATGCAAACTTGCCATTGGCCTTGACCACAACCCTCTGTTCGTCGAAGGTGTCGAGGTTGATAACCAACAGCCGCGCTCCCGGCATGGAAGTCCCAGACGAGTCTAGGATCTGGCCCTGGAGAGAGGTATCACGAGTCTGAGAGTTTCCCCTGATCGGGAGGCACAGCAGCAATAGGACAACCATTGGCATCGAACGCTTAACTGACATTGGCTACACCACGGTTCCGGGGGAGTTCAGTTGCTACTTGCATTAAACAACCCTGGGAATGGTTCGTGAAGTAAATTGTTATTCCATGGGCGCGCGTCGTGCTCTCAACGTCTTGGCATTGTTCATGGGCTCGGGATATTGCACCATTCCGCTATTCTGGCTCATGATGCACCCCTTCGTAGGACACTGGCGCCAGCGCGGACGCCAAACCTATTTGCTGATCCTGCCGGCGTGGGCCGGGTTGATTGTAATTATTTTCCTGATGATCTGGCCTTTCCGGTTTGCGCATTTTTACATGACCTGGCTTGCGTGGGGACCGGCAGCCATATTCTTCGCACTTGGTTTCTGGATCTATTCGGCGGCACTTCAGAATTTCCATCACACGCAAGTGTCGGGCTTGGCGGAAATCGAGCCCGCCAAACATCACCAGCAACTGGTTACGGTTGGCATTCGCTCGCGCGTACGTCATCCCATGTACCTCGGACATACTTGCGAGATTCTCGGCTGGTGCGTGGGCAGCGGTTTGATTGCCTTGTACGTGCTGGCGGTGTTCGCCGTCGTCACCGGGGCAGTGATGATCCGTATGGAAGAGCGCGAACTTGAGGCACGATTCCGCGAGGGGTATCGCGAATATCGCAAACAAGTTCCCGCAATCATCCCGCAATTTCGACAATGAGTCTCCCGCGGCAGATTCACAGGGTCGAGCCTTGCAGCCAGTGAAGCTAAAGGTGCGTCCTGCACCTTCCACGTGTTCATTCCACCAAGGTTGATGTTCCCTGCTAATGGGGACGAGAGGGCTTTTCGCTACAATGAACCTTCACTGAGCTTTCTTAGGATGCAATTCGAACTCTTTGTAGCGCTGCGCTACCTGCGGGCCAAACGGCGGCAGGCCGTCATTGGCATCATCACGATCATCTCTATCATCGGAGTGGCGGCTGGCGTTGCCTCTCTCATCGTCGCGCTCGCCATCAACAACGGATTCCGGCAGGACTTGCAGGATCGGCTGCTCAGCTCAACCTCCCACATTAACTTGCTGAGAGTGGAAAGCGACGGCATTCACAACTGGCAAGACCTGCTCGCCCGCCTGCGACAGCAACCGCATGTCATCGCCGGAGCACCGTCCATCTACGAGCAGGTTCTGATTTCCCGCGGAGCCCGCGCCCAGGGCGCAGTTCTAAAGGGAATCGCTCCGCGTGACGAACGCAAAGTCAGTGACCTTCTAGATTCCGTCAAGAAAGGATCCGCCGAGGAGTTGGACGAAAATTCGTCATCATCCACGACAGGCCCGGCACCAAATGACAACGAAACCAGCCGGCAAGCCCTTTCCCTGCCGCCGATCATCCTGGGCAAAGACATGGCCGACCAGCTGGGTGCTCCCGTGGGCTCGCTTGTGACCGTCACCAGCCCACAGGGAGAACTTACGCCCTTCGGTATCGTGCCCAAGTACAAGCGTTTCAAGGTCGCCGGCATCTTCGACTCCGGCTTCTACGATTACGACAGCAACTGGGCTTTCATTCGCCTCTCCGACGCGCAGAAGCTTTTCGACCTTGGTGACGTAGTGTCAGTGCTCGAATTCAAGGTGGATAACATCTACCAAGCACCGGAGATCGCTCGAAAGCTGGAGGCCGAAGCTGGAAAAGGTTTTATGTCCACTAACTGGATGGAGCAGAACCGCGCCCTTTTTCGGGCCTTGCGGCTAGAACGTGTGGTGACTTTCATAACCATCGGCCTGATCGTTTTTGTCGCCGCACTGAACATTCTCATCTCCCTGATAATGATGGTAATGGAGAAAACGCGCGACATCGCGGTGCTGGTTTCGATGGGAGCAAAGAAACGACAAATCCGACGCATCTTTATATGGCAGGGCCTGCTGATCGGGGTAATCGGGACCGTGCTGGGTCTCGTTGCAGGTTATTTCCTTTCGTGGGCCGGAGGCCATTATCAGCTAGTCTCGCTCTCCGCCGAGGTGTACTCCATCGATTATGTTCCCTTTGCTCCAAGAGTGTCGGACGGCCTGCTGGTGGCGATCGTGGCGATAGGCATCTCGTTCATCGCTACCTTATACCCCTCGTGGTCCGCGGCCAGCGTGCTGCCTGCTGAAGCGTTGCGCTACGAGTAACTGCGAGCGGACTACCCACTGTTCCTGTTTGGCGCTTCTGAGATGCTCCTCTACGTCCCGAGTACGCTGCAGCCGTCCCAGATCTCTGGGCAAGAAAGTGGGTTTGGTGGCCTCGCGAGCTCGGTCGAGGATTTCGATCAGCTTCCAACAGCGCTCGATGCGATCCCGCTTTTCCATGGCTTCGAGCAGGAGTACGGAAGGCAGGTGTCAGGTTGCGAGGTGCCAGGTGAGCTTGACCCTCGATATCGTTAACCTTGCCCCCGATCTTGTCAAATCCTATTCCCCAATGAGTGGATCACTGACTTCTTGCTCCGGACATGTTCTAATTCTTCTCAGGCCGAAGTCAGCATGCTGAGTTCCAAAACGGGCTTGGTTCCAGCGCTTCGGGCCGAATTTGTGACGCGCAGGAGAGCACCTGCATCCAATGGTTCAAGCTGGTTTGTTGACAGTGAGCAACCTGAAAAAGGTTTTTCGTTCGGGGAATTCTGATCTGGTGCTCTTTGAAAACCTGTCATTCCGGGTGCAGGCGGGGGAGATGCTCGCCATCGTGGGGGAGTCAGGTGCCGGGAAAAGCACCCTCCTGCACATACTCGGAGTTCTTGATAGTGCTTCCGAAGGTGACGTATACTTCGCCCAAGTTGAGGTGGCAAAGCTGTCGGAAGAAGGAGCCGCAGATTTTCGCAGCCGCGAGCTCGGGTTCGTCTGGCAGTTTCATTATTTGCTGCCAGAGTTCACCGCGGCCGAAAATGTCGCCATGCCTCTTTTGATGCGAGGTATCGGCAGGCGCGAAGCAGAGCACGAGGCCCGGCACTGGTTGCGGGAGGTCGGGTTAACAGACCGTGGCAGTCATCGATCGGGGGAGTTGTCTGGTGGAGAGCAGCAGCGCGTTGCGCTGGCGCGGGCGTTGATCACTAAACCAAGGATTTTGATGGCCGATGAACCAACAGGGGACCTCGACAACCAGACAGCGGAAGCGGTTTCTAATTTGATCGCCAGGTTACATTGCGACTATCGTCTTACCTCGCTCATCGTTACTCACAATCTTGGGTTTGCGCGCCGGTGTGACCGCGTTCTCCGGCTAGAGCGTGGCCAGGTCGTCGAAGTGTCACCCGAGTCGCTGCCTGCTTAGTCAGCGGGCGGGGGCGGGAGGGTTTGCAGTAGTGGAG
>CAZDYZ010000714.1:0-2770 GCA_964509525.1 uncultured Acidobacteriaceae bacterium | reverse complement strand
CGAAACCTGAGGCTGGAAGAGGCTAATCGCAAGATCGCGGAAGCGGGATGGAGGGGCGACGCCTACGAGATTGAAGCTGAATTGGAGACTCACAAGGCGATGGAAATAGGGTTGCATCTTCGCAAAGGCGATCAAGTCGAGACCGTGGTCGGCGTGATTCCCTCTACGAATACGCTTTTTGTGGACCGCACGCACTCAGGAGAAGTTTCCTTCAGCAAAGATTTTCCGGGCCGCTACTCTACTACTCTGCAAAACACCAAACGAGTCAAGCTGCATATCTTTGTGGACCGCTCCAGCCTGGAAGTCTTCGCCAACGATGGCGAAAAAGTGATGACCAACCGTATCTATCCTCCGCCTGGCAGTAACAGCTTGGAATTGTATTCGCGAGGCGGCGGAGGCAAAGTCGTGTCGCTGGTTATCCGCCCACTCGAGTCGATCTGGAGTTCCCCATAGCCAGGGCCGCATTCGCCATCGGAAGACTCACATGGCCTCGCTGATTGGATAAGGCGTGCTTGGCGGGCTGAAGGATATTCTTGATAAAAGCGAGCGTGGCCCTCCTGCCGAGCGATTGAGCCACCCCAAGCGTCATTCTGAAAAGATACGGATTATGTGCTGTTACGCCTATCAGCGCCTGGTTTTCCCAGGATGAGACGGAAGAACATCCACATAGCGTGGATAAGCTTTTCGTCCCTCAGATCGGCACAACAGACGGCAACAATGCCGGGGGGTTTGACACCCTGGTTGCACCGCCTTCGACTGCGCAGCAACATCATCGGGGTTCGCGGAGCGGTGCGCTTCAGCTCCGCAACCACGATGGAGCCTTTTTGCAGGCGATCTTGATGAATAATAATGGCGTCAACCGGCTGAGCCGACAAAAGCATCTTTGTGTCTTCGGTACGATGTCCTACCAGGAGGCGATCACTGGCACCCGGAAGGGGAGCGACGAAAGGGGTACTTTCTTGACCGGCATTGCACACGAACAAGAGAGTCAAACTGGTATTCATGTAGCAAACCTCTCGAGGCCACATCATCGGCCAGGTGTTGCGAACTAAAGCAAGAATCTACGGCGGCTAGCGGCTCGAACCATAGAAGGCGGCCGACCAGAGCTATGAAATGGTATCACTGTTATCGATGCTGAGTTCGCGTCCTGGAAAGTGCCATCTTACAAAGCGAAGGCTGGCGGCACCGGCTGCATGCCGGCCGACAGACTGACCGAAATTGTCGCGGTGCCAAGAGTTGAAGCGGAATCGCTCCGCGCTTGAATTCCAGTGCATGTTGGACAGTAGTTGGCGGCCAGGGTGGAACCCGGGGTTTCTTCAGGAGAGCGAAGCCGGGGAAGCGGAGAATTAATCCTGAATTCGGAGGCCGGCGCTGGGCAAGCGAATCTGAAATCTGGTATCGCCAGGCGAAGAAATGACATTGATCGAGCCTCGGTGTTTGTGCACGATACGAAGCGTGGTATCCAGGCCAAGCCCTGTTCCTTCTCCCACTCCCTTGGTCGTGAAGAATGGTTCGAAGATGCGTGACTGAATTTCCGGCGGGATGCCGGGTCCGGAATCTCCAATCTCAACAACGGCACAATCTCCTTCGAGGAAGGTCTTGATTCGCAGCTCTCCCTTGCCGTGCATCGCGTCGATGGCGTTATCGATAATATTTGTCCAAACCTGATTCAGTTCACTGCCATAAGAATTCACCAGCAGGGGCGTGGGATGGTAATCGCGCTTGATGATCACGCCCTTCTTTAACTTGTGAGCGATGATGGTCAAGGTATTTTCCAACCCTTTGGTCAGATCAACATCCTGTACCGGAGCCTGATCCATGTAGGAATAGTCTTTGATAGCACGGACCAGATCGGAGATCCTGGAGGTACTGTTCTCCAGTTCTGTAAGGAGGTCATGGATCTCCACCAACGCCGCTGCTCGTTTCAGGGCAGGCTCAGCGGCCTCGCCTCGGACACCGCCCAGCATGAGGCTGAGGGGTTCGGGTTGCACCCCGGATTCCACCAGCGTCGACGCATACTGCCATCCATCCTTGATTCCGTACTGGTGCAGAATCTTCTCGACCTGGTCCTCAAGCTGGCTTGCCTTCAAAACGTCAGTTTCCGGAGCTTCGACACAGCACGTGGATTCAAACCTCTCAATGGCAGCCCGTTCATCCGAGGAAAGCTGAATCTGGGCCAGCTTGCTGACCGAGGTGCGAAACTCATCCACGGCATTCCGCAACGCCTGGGCAGTCCGCTGGGCTGCAGCCGCGGGATTGTTCAACTCGTGAGCCAAGCCGGCTGCCAGCTTGCCCAGCGCAGCCAAGCGATCGCGCTGTTGTTCGCGTCGGGTAACTTCGCGAGTGCGGTCAACCATGGTAGCCACCAGCCGTCGACCGAGTTCCGGGATCTGACCCAGCAATTCATTGAACAAGGCAGCCGGGAAGACCAGAATTCGTGAAGCGGTGACGGCTCTGCCAGTCGCCGGAAATATCGTCATACGCGAGTAGGGCAGAACGCCGGAGACGCTTCCGGCCGGGATAGAAAACACGTTTTCATCAGGCGCCGGAGCTCGCATCTGCAGCTCGCCTTCCAGGACCACCAGCATCCTGTCAGCAGGCTCTCCAGAACGCACAAAGATCTCCCCTGGCGCAAGCCGCCCTTCGGTTGCATGATCAAGAAACCAGTCCAGCCGGTCATCAGGAAGATCGTGAAATACAGCGACCGTGCGCAGATCCTCTCTGGTAACGTCGGACATCGGCTACACCTTTGCCATATAACGGTGAATGA
>CAZDYZ010000713.1:0-6530 GCA_964509525.1 uncultured Acidobacteriaceae bacterium | reverse complement strand
TCCCTCGAGCTTCGCCCTAAGTCAACATTGCCGCTCGTCCTCTCATAGTCCGAAGGAGTTTCTGGCAACACTTTGAAGTCGTGGAGCGACCCACTGCGAGTGGTGTACCGGGTCGGGATCGAACCCGGGTCACCTCTGATGGACTCCTAAGTTGCTGATTCTACGCATTCACCTAACGTGGAGTTACGAGGCTCGCGGCTAGGTTTGTCCACTTCTTGTCCACTGATTCACTGAATTCTTTGTTGATCACATGCGGTCCAGTCCGTTTGACCGGCGCATCCTGTCGCGGTATCGTAGCCATATGGGCTACATGCCAAGGAAAGGATCCAGCGGATGAAGTTCTTGAGCACACGTGAATTGCGAAATCGGCCGGGATACGTTCGGAACCTGGCCCAAAAAGACGATCTGGTGCTGACGGCGAACGGTAAGCCGATCGCCATCCTCCTCGGAATTGCCGAAGACGAGCTTGAAGAAACGGCTCGCATCATCCGCCAAGCGAAGGCACAACTGGCGCTGTCTCGTCTGCGCAAACATGCCGCACGCCGAGGCGCCGATCGCATGCCGGCCTCGGCCATTGATGCGGAAATTCGCACCGTTCGTTCCCGGCGCAAGCCCGCATGAGAGTTGTGATTGATACGAATGTAATCGTCTCGGGAGTCCTGAATCCTTACGGTTCCCCGGGGCGAATCCTCAACGCCGTCCTGTCGGGGACCATCACCGTGCTGTATGATGACCGCATTCTCCCCGAGTACCGCGAAGTTTTGTTGCGGCGGGTTTTTGGTTTTCAGCGCTCGGATGTGGATGTGCTACTGGATTTCATCGAAACAGATGGTATACATATCAACGCCAAACCGCTTACGCTGGTATTGCCTGACCCAGATGATTTGCTTCTTCTTGAAGTCGCCACCAGCGGTGGCGCAGACGCGTTGATTACCGGCAACGTCAGACACTTCAAGCCGCGGCGTGGTCAACATGATGTGCTGGTCATGACGCCCACCGATTTTCTTCAGCACTGTGGGAAGTAGCCGCGCCCAGGCGCTCTTCTCCGCCTGTGGCTTATGCAGCATGGCTTCAGCGCTTTGAGTCCGGCATACGGGCGGCGCTCGAGTTACCGCTTTCTATCCGTGATGCGACCCTGTGACCGCTGTCCCCAAGAACCCCAGAGATTTCTTCAGTTCCTCCATCACCTCATAGACGATTGGGCAGGTAAATGTCCGCTCGATCATCCCCAGGGTGCGGAAGATGAAATCCGGTTCGTAGAGGTATGGATATCCGCTGCAGTCGGCAGGGCGATCCTCATAAATGCTGCACAGGTTGTCTTTCAGGAAAGGGCAGGGGGTCGAGCGGGTTTGCCAGGGCTTGTCGCTGCCCGCTGACGAGCGCTCCAGATAGGTCTCGATAAACTGTTGGCGCTCGATGCCGAGACGGCGTGCCACCCGGTCAACTTCCTCTTGGCTGATCGTCGGCTTCACCTCCCGGCAGCAGTTGGCACAGGTAGTGCAGTCGATTCCGGCCCAAACGCGGCGGGTTGCATCAAAGACGCGCTGGTCAAGCTCGTCCGGTTCCAGATTGCAGTGACCCTTGAGGAACTGGCGAAACCTGAGGTTCTCTTTTTCTTTTGTCTCTCCGAGCGCGCGTATTTGAACAAGATCAAGTGCCATACTCAACCTCTGTGCCTGGCATCAGGTCGGGCTGCTCTTGGCTATGCACGAACCCGCGATTTGGATCCTCTCCGCTTTTTCTCAGGTGAGGCGTTCCCCGCGTTGCGGGGTTTGGCCGTCGATCTTCGTGCTCTCAGAGCAGCGCGTAGATTGCTGTTGTTCGGTGTGCCCTGCTGGATGTCCAGCCCAAACAGTCCGGACAGGTCTTCGTCACCGCTGAGGACTTTTCCGGCCACCAGTCTTTTGTTCGTCAGCGACAGAGAGGAACCGGCCTTGGCGATCAGGTCGTGCTCGTTCACCCGATTGAGCCGGAAGAGAAGTTCAGGATACTGGTCGAACCGGGCGCCAATCCCATAAAGGACCGCCGCCACATGCTTACACATCTCAGCCCAGTCCGGGCAACTACATGAGAGCTGGATATCGCGAGGCGACGGGAACAATCCGGTTTTTTGCTGGCAAATCCGTTCCATCACGCCCTTCGAGAAACGTCCTTGCAGAAGTTCGACCAAAGAATCAATGGCTCCCGCGCAGTCCTTGCAGATTGACTTCCAGCGTGTCTTTGTAACCGGATCGACCTTTATGGCTACGGTATAAATATCAGAGCCGCTGACCAGAGCCTGGACCTCTCCCGCAGTGATCTGCAGATCGATGACCGAGCCATTGCGCACATAGGTCCGCCCGCGCGGCAGGCGGTTGGCAAAATCGCTATAACGCTCAAGGTTGTCGCACCAGGCCTTGCCCCAAAACGTCGTGGCGATGGTCCGCCCCTTGATGATGACGGGCGAAACCGCCTGTCCCTTCTTGCGAAGATCCAACAGCTTGAGTGCCGCGTGCCGCCGCCGTTCGGCCACGGATACATACGGTCGCCATCCCCAATCGTAATACAAGAATCACGCCTCCTTGAGCGCGCTCTTCATGTCGAGCGCAACAAGCCTGAGCAATTCGTCGTCTGGCATTTCCGTCAAGAGAAGGTTTGCGCCGCCTTCGAGCAAGTCCCGGGAAAGCTGTTGCTTGCTCTCGATTATCTGCTCGATCTTTTCCTCAACCGTTCCCCGACACACGAACTTGTGTACCAGCACATTCTTGTTCTGTCCAATACGAAAAGCGCGGTCCGTCGCCTGGTTTTCCACAGCCGGATTCCACCAGCGATCAAAGTGTACGACGTGGGAGGCGGCAGTCAGATTGAGACCCGAGCCTCCGGCTTTGAGTGAAAGCACAAAGTATCCGACGGATTCATCTTCTTGAAAGCGTCGCACCAGATCCTTGCGTTTCTTGACCTCGGTTTCTCCGTGAAGAACCAGGCCCGGCCGGCCGAACACCGATCCGAGGAATGCGGCCAGGGGCGCCGTCACCTCGCGAAACTGAGTGAAGACCAGCACCTTCTCTTGCTTCGCGGCAATCACTTCGGCGATCTCCCGCAAACGGGCCCACTTGCCGCTGTCTTCTTCGCCCCACGCACCGTCGCCCAGCCACTGGGACGGATGATTGCAGATCTGCTTGAACCGCATCAGGAATGAAAGGATCAGACCCCTGCGTTGAATATCCTCGGCATTCTCCAGCCGCTTCGCCAGTTCCTCGACCGCCTGCTGATAGAGTGCCGCCTGTTTCCGGCTGAGCTGACAGAAGGCCTTGATCTCGGTTTTGTCCGGCAGATCGGCGATCACCGTCTTGTCCGTTTTCAGTCGGCGCAGGATGTACGGCCTCACCAGTTCGCGCAAGGGCCCGTAAGGATTGTGAGGTCGGTTCGCAAGACGTTTGCTGAAGACCGTGAACTCTTTTGCCGATCCGAGCAGCCCAGGGTCGATGAAGTCGAAGATCGACCACAAATCGCCCAGCCGGTTCTCAATGGGCGTGCCGGTAAGCGCGAATCTCGATTGCGCCTTGAGCTTCTTGGCGGCGCGAGTTTGTTTGGCGTCCGGATTCTTAATGGCCTGCGCTTCATCGAGCACGACCAGTTGCCATGAGACCTCGGCAAGGCATGGGATGCGCAAGAGCGCTGCGTAGCTGGTAATGACCAGGTCTACCTCTCGCAAGCGCTCAGGCCCAAGCGCCTTTAGATCCGTCCCACTCATGGCCGACGGATGCGCGATCAGCGCCCGCAAGCTGGGCGCAAAGCGTTCGATTTCTGATGCCCAGTTGGCGAGCAGTGAGGCAGGCGCAATCAGCAGGCTAGGCTGTCTGTCGGTACTGGCTTGGCGCTTGAGCACCAGCAGCAGCGAGAGCACTTGAATCGTCTTCCCCAGTCCCATGTCGTCAGCCAGGCAAGCACCCAGCCCCAGCTTCGAAAGGAGATAAAGCCAGCGCACACCCACCTGCTGGTAGGGCCGTAGGTTCCCATGCAGATCTGCCTTCGGGTCGGCGCCGGCCAGCTCCTCAGGACTGCGCAGCCCCTTCAACGTTTCCGCCAGCCAGGGACCCGCGATCACTTGCGCCCAGTCAGCATCTATGCCGTCGGAAGCACCGTTGGCCGCTATCTCCGCCCCAGCGAGCATGCGCATGGCTTCGCCAAAACTCAGGCCGTTTTCGGCGGCCTTGCACTCGACCACCCCGAAATGTTCGATCATCCGGCTCAATCGCTCGCGGTCAATCTCAACCCAACGCCCCCGCACCAGAGCCAGCCCGTCGGATCCGGCCAGCAACCTCTGAATCTCGGCGGCCGTTAACGTTTCACCGTCAAGGGTGACTTCCATCCGGAAATCGAGAAGCGCATCCTTGCCCAGACCCCTGGGGGAATGGCCGCCAACTCTCGCCGTCACTTGCGGACGAGAAGGTCGGTTCGCTCGCCACGTCGCCGGCATTCGCACGACTACGCCCGCGCTCTCCAGGTGCGGGACATCTTTCAAAAGTTGCAGGGCATCCTGGGGCGTCCAGCGCAACGGATGAAAGATCTCTCCCGCATCTACCATCGCCTTCAGCCACGGACAACTCTCCGCGGCTCGTTGCACGGGAAGAAGCAGAGACAGCAAACGTCCCTTGTTGGCCGCTCCCGCGTACTCGCGCAGCGCCTGGCCCAGCGGAAGATGCTGGGCCTTCGCGTGTGCGGACAGGCGCGTCGTGTAAGTCGCCAGAAAGGCGAACGGCGCCGCCTCATCCTTCCGATTTTCCGCCAGGTTGAAGTGCACACGTCCGACCAGGTTCCACGCCGCGTTGCGGCGCTTGAGGAACTCCTGAACCCCACATCCTGACTCGGACAGTTCCAGCCGGAAAGCCGCGTCTGTTTCTTGCCAGAGACCACAAAGCACTGCGGTCGTCAGATACTCCGCCCCGGCCATGGGCGGCGCACCCAGAGCCAGCCAATCTAGCTCTGAGTCTGGCGGCGGTGGCAAGAGGGCGTCCGCACGCGGCGCCTCTGCTTTGGACTGCATGCAAAGCGCCGTAACGTACCGCGTGCCAAATTCACGCCAATAAGAAAAAATAGGAGGCAACGCGATCCCAATCTCCGCGGCACCCAGTTGCAGAAGACCGTGACCTGATCCGCGTGCGAAGGCAGCGCGCAGACGTTGTACCAGATCGGGATCAAGAACTGGTGCGTCGCTCGCTTCAACCAGGGACAGATGGCCGTGTGGAGTCAAGATTGGGGCTAGCGAGACCGCATCCATGCAGCAAACTTATCAGCGGAGGCGAGGAGCGGCAACGACCGAATGCTGCGGTTCATCCGTGCAGCGGTCGGCATTCATCGGCGATGGCGTGGTTTGCGCCCAAGGTGGTCGGCAGCGGTGCAATCTGAGGCAGGACATACTTTCAGGCCACTACACCATCGCGCCTCTGGCGGCAATCTTCGTGGTGTGTTTTTTCATCGGTCCGTGGTCGTTCGCTTCGGCCACGCCCGGAGGCCTGTTCACTCCGATGCTCATGCTGGGAGCCTGCTTGGGCGCACTCTGTGGTGAGGGATTGAACCACTTCATTCCGGGGTCAGCCATCCCCACTCTCGCCTGCGCGGCGGTCGGAATGGGAGCGCTGTTTTCCGGTAGCGTGGGTGCACCACTAACGGGCATGCTGCTAACCGTGGAAATGACGGGTCGCGCCGATCTGACACTGGTTTTGCTTGTGGCTTCACTGACGACGATGGTGGTTGCCGTGCTGCACAAGAGCGAACCCATTTTCGAAACCCTAAAGCGCCGCATGCTGGAACAAGCCCAGACGGAGCAGCCCATCGCGCGGCGGACAAGCTCGCCGGTGCTCCCGTAACGACGTGCGCTTAGGTCCGCGCTTGTTCAACTACGGAAAAGTCTTGGCGTACGGGTGTACCGGGTCGGGATCGAACCCGGGTCACCTTGAATGAACTCCTAAGTTCCTGATTCTACGCATTGAGCTAAAGTGGACACACCCGGCTCGCGGCCAGGTGTTCGCCAACAATACCGTTCAGCACGGCGAGGGCGGCTTCGCGTTCCGGAGTCGAGTGCGCATCCCCACCTAAGGATAACAACGGCGCCAAGCCGACGTTGATGCCGCTCCCCACGAGTGTCACAATGCCACGAATGCTCTTGTAAACAAAACCGGTGATCCCGTGCGTCCCTCCCCGGGCAGGACGGCCAAATAGGCCAGGCAAACGTGAAATATTGTGGAGCTCGGTTTCCACCAAGTCCGTGAGTCCCAAAACAGCATCGATTGCCAAACGGCTGTAACCCACGACGTCGGCTGGGTGAGCTGTGTACGTCATGAGCATCGCGACTCCCGGGTACCAGAGGATTAAAAGATATGCTGCATCGCAGCATATCGCACAGCAACCGTTTCTGCAAGACGGTGCTCGACTGACGGCTTACTCCACGATGCGGGAGTTGCCTCAGTGACAACGTCTTCCAGACGCCCGCGCGAGGGTCGTCCGCCCGTCGCGATAGAAGTACGGGCACTGATTCGCAAAATGAGTGT
>CAZDYZ010000712.1:0-13118 GCA_964509525.1 uncultured Acidobacteriaceae bacterium | reverse complement strand
AGGCTGCTTGGCTCAGGGGTGGTTCCTCCGCTGCTGGGATTGGCACCCCTGCCCGACACAACAAATTGACTCCAGCTTGACCGAGTGATGACAAGCGAATGGGTCTAGCCATTTTAGTCTGCATGCAAGGAATAAAAGCATGCGTAAAGTGGCAAAACTTACTTCGATGTTATTTGTCTCGGTCTTTATCGGAGTGCAATTGGTTCCGACTCCCGGAACCTCGAAAACTTCGACAGCCAGAACACGCAGGGCAGAAATGATCAATCCGCAGGTCGGCAAGATTCTGGATCGCTCATGCCAGGACTGCCACTCTAACCGCACAGTCTGGCCATGGTACAGCCACATCGCCCCTGTTTCGTGGGTCATCTTCAAGCACGTGAACGACGGCCGTGAAATGTTGGATTTCTCTGAATGGGCAAATCAGCCTCCCTCCGCGAACGAACGCATGCAAATCTGCGACGCCGTCTCCGACGGCAGGATGCCGCTCCCTGGGTACATAGTGATCCACCACAATGCAAGACTCTCGAAGCAGGATGTCGAGTTGATCTGCGACTGGGCTGCCGCTCCTTACACTAACGGAGAACCTCGCTTTTCCATTTCCCGCTGAACCAAGACAGGGATAACGATCGCTTGACCGTTTTCCATAGCTGCTGGAGAGAGATGTCCTGCTAGGATCAAGCTCGCGGTCAAGCGTTTGGCGCTAAAGAATACTCAGATCTAAACTCTGCATGGAAAGCGCCACTTGAGCGCAACATTATGATTGCGAAATGTGGGTGCATTCCACCGCGTTTGCGACGGTACAGTCATTTCAAGGCGCCACTAGCTTAGCTAGAGCGTTAGCATGCTCGTCGGCTTTTTCAGCCTCGGCCTTGCGCCCCTGCAAGCCGTAGAGACGCGCCAGTTCAGTCCAAAAACTCGCATTCTGCGGCGCGATGCGGACCGCCTTCTCTTCAAAAGAAAGCGCCTTCGTCAAATCGCCCAACATGGCCCACGCCGCGGCCCGGCCATGGTCCGCCTCTGCTAGTGCTGGATTGGCGGCTTCCGAGGGCAAGGATTTCTCAGCCCTGTCGAACGCGTCAATAGCTTCTTGGGGATTCGCGGCTTCCAGATACGTATGTCCCAACAAGACCAGGATTGGCGGCCGGTTCGGGGAAATCACGGCGAGGCGCTCCAATGCGTTGATAGCAGCAAGACGCCGTCGCTGAACCCGATACAGGTTGGCGAGTTCAGACCATGTTGCAACATTGGCTTCGAGGGCGGCAGATCGCAACAGCGCCTTCTCCGCCTCACTGGGATCATCCATCATCATCAACGCTTTCCCGCTGATGTACCATAGTGCCGCGCTATCGCTGAATTTCTCTAGAGCCCTGCCGCTCGCGTTCACCGCATCCTGGTTGCGATTTAGTGCGAGAAGCACTGCAGCAGCGTTGGCCCAGCGATTGAAGTCGCGTGCACGATTGCCGGAGACCGTGTCCGGGGGGAGCGGCGAAGTGGAACAATCGACAGGATTGCGCTCGATCAACGCCTCTGTCTGCGGAAGCCGCCGCACGAATACGATGGAAACCTCGTCGAGATAGACTGGCCGCCAGTCTGGGCTATTGCAAAAATCTTTGCGTCAGCAACTGCTTGCTGTCCACGAGCAACGACCTCGCAACCCTGGCTGCCTTCCCTCCCTCGGATATGAACGACGCGATTCTCAAGCTGCAGGAGTCTGAGAAGAGAGCAGAGCAAGAAACGGTGCTCACAGAGAAGCAGCAAGAAGCGCAGCGGGCGCAATCTGGGCACAATGAGGCGTTTTTGGAGCAGCCAACCGCATCCCGCGCGGTTAACTAGCGCCAGCTAGTGTTGTATCTAAAGGGGCTTAGCTGGTGCCGGGAGGGGGGTCGAACCCCCACGAGGGGTGAATCTCGGCGGATTTTGAGACCGGTCCACTAAAGCCAATGAACAAGCTAAATCAATGATTTACTGCAACTTAGCCAAAAGTGGTGGTTTGGTTTTGTGCAGCAAAGCGCGGTGTTTTAGAAGGTCGTACATCACGTTTACGTCACGGCGTGCGGTGAATCACGCAAGCGGCATTCATGGACACTGGACAACCTGCACAGTTGTGCTGCCGTAATTGCAGCCCGCTCATACACTTCGGGGTTTCCGAGACCCACAGGCTGAAAATGTGCCTTCAAACATCGTAGACAACGCCGTCGATACGCATCTTGGAGCACCAGAAGCAATGATCAATGGTTTTCCCTGGGCACAATTCACCGAGGTTCAACGCACGCCAATAGTGAATGCGCAACATGCAAAGAAACGATGTGAGAGCGACTGATTCGTGCTTCCGATGTGGCCACAAATCGGGCTACCTGCCGAGCCAAATCGTGGTCCGGCCTTTCCTGGTTTCCCTGCTGCTGTGGAAACGGCATGGGCCACAGCTTACCCGGGATTCCGATGACGCGCCAACCGTAGCTTGCGGCAAAAGGTTTGTTTCGACTTCTTGAGTCAGCCACGGCTTGCTCGCTGCTGACGCGATTTCTTCGTGCTTCGGCGCATGCGACATTTGGCACGGAACTATAGCACAAACGGGTCGGCGGTCGAGGCGTCCGCGAGGCGCCTGGCTTGAAATCTCTCGTCTAGAATCAGCGACCCGGTGTGGACGGGCGCTTCTTGAGCAGCAAGACGCTAACACTCCATTTTCGGCCGTATTGTGTGGCCTCGCATCGATCTGCTCCCTATTTGTCCTGAGATCGTTGCTCAGAACCAGAATTGCGGAGGAAGCTCGATTCGCTGAGGGCGCGGCGCTGTGGGCAGCATCGGCGCAACTCTCGACGACCGAAGAGACCCGGCGCGAGAAAGATCTGGAAAAGGTTGTTAATGGCAACGGGCCCGTCAAGGGCACATTTCGTCTTCGAGAAGGATCGTGCTGCTGCTGGAAGTTCGACGCTGGCTCCCTTTGTCATTGCCCCGGTTTGTCACATCGCTGTACATCACACGTCACTGACAAGCGAGCGCTGCAAGCGCGACACTCGCACAGAATGGTCCGCCTAGCTCTGCGAACCGGCCCGTGACATGTTCTGAGAGGGCCGAGAAGCATCGGCTCAGCTGCTTCATGGAGGCATGAAAGATGTTTCCACCTAATTAACCTTATATTTCCCCTCCTTTCCCCAATTACCCGGCACCGAAGAACAACTGAGTGATCCGCTTCGGGAGAGAGCAGTAAACGCACGACAGGGAGGCAATTATGCCATCTTGGATCTGCTGTTCGGGCCCAGAACATCATTTGTGCGAAATGGGGATGTATGAAGCCGCTATTAATCTCTCCGCAGGAAAAGCGATTGGGCCGTTGTGCAAGTGTGGGGCTGAACTTGAATACAAGGTGGTCAAGCGTACATATGCCAATGACGGAACGACGGCCACCTACACTGTGAAACGGGCAGCTGGGTTGAGCCCTGAGCCACTTTCGGACAGGGGCGGCTATGCCCCATTCCTCCTGTTGTTGAGAGATGATGAAACAGGTAAAGAGTTATTCTTGCCAACGTTCAGTGCTCCCGACGAAACCAGACCGGCACGCGGGGGACAATATCCCCCAATAATAAGTCTTGACGAATGGAGAGAACTTTTCCGCAAGCTAGCAAGATACGAAAGCAATTATGGTGCTTGTCTTCACTAGCCCGTTGGGAGGCCTCTCCTGATAGAGACTCCGAACCCGAGAGTTCAACTTATTTCTTGCACTTTGTGATGGAGCGTCTGAATCCGCTATCTTTTGATGTTTTTGCGTTCAGTTCAATCTGTAGTTCTTATCCCCTCACCTTGCGCTTGGCCCAGCCGGTTATTAAGAGTCTCAATCCGACCTCTCGAATCATCCTCGGCGGTCCGCAAGCTTCCGTCCTGGACGAACCAACAATGCGAGCCTTTCCATGGATTGACTTCGTGCTTCGGGGAAAGGCAGACCACACTGGATTGGCAGTATATGAGTCGTAGCCAAGGGCCCTGTGTCAGGTCAGCGCCGCGGAACATTTGAAGCAAGTGAATGGCTTCTGCAACTGCGATCTGAGGCTGCTTGGATTCTCCCGCCATGACGTGTAGGCAACTATACCGAACTTCGCGCCCCACGGCTCACACGGCGATTTTCGCGAATGATAACGTCCATTATCACAACCTATCCGACATCGCACATCGCGTCCCGGAAGCCGCCTTGGACTTCGCGGGAGTTGGTTGCCCGTCTCCACGGAATGGGTGTTACTCGTCCCTGTGCGGGCCTCACGGACCGTAAGGCGATTCCCTCTGTTGACATCCTGCTTCAAAAGGGCACGCTTCAGCCCTGCCGCCAGCGACCCTCTCTCAAATCGTCATCCCAGCGGCGCCAAGGGAGGGGAGCGACGCTTGCCGTATGTCTGAAGCCGTGCCCTGATACAGAATGCCCTCGGTTGCCGTGCTGGCATAAACCAAATCTCGGCAGTGAATGTTTATCCCGAGGAAGCGCCTGGCAACCTAGTCCCGTGGATCGAGGCGTCTAGTAGTTCCATGTAGTGCATCACCGGCAAACGATGGCCCTTTTCATTCAACATCGCAGTGATTTGCAGCTGGCAGCCAGCATTACCGGTTGCGACCACCTGCGCGGGCGTTGAGACAATGTTGTCAACTTTGCGCTGACCCAATTGATGGCCCGTTTCCGGCTGAAGCAGGTTGTAGACACCAGCCGAGCCGCAGCAGAGGGCAGACTCGGGCAATTCCAACAGTTCCACGCCCGGGATCGTACGCAGCAGGGCGCGAGGAGGTCCGGTCAGCCCCTGTGCATGCTGCAGGTGACAGGGATCATGGAAGCCGACGCGCAACGGCATCGGATGGCGAGGCGCACGCGCCGGCAATTCTGCCAACACCTCGGATGGGTCTTTGCATTTCGCGGAAAAGGCAAGAGCACGCTCGCGGTACGCCGGATCATCGCGCAGCAAGTACCCATAATCCTTCAGCACGGCCCCACAACCGGCGGCGTTCACGATGATCGCATCGACCTGCAACTTCTCAAAGAGGTCGATCAACTTGCGAGCCATCTCCAGAGCGCCACTTTCCTGTCCAAGATCAAGGAGCAAGGCGCCGCAACAGCCCTGATCCGGCGGCACCAGCACCTCACAGCCCTCGGCCGCCAGAACGCGGGCGCTAGCTGTGTTTACCTGCGCGGTGAACACACTCTGCACACATCCGGTCACCATGGCGACAGTGCTGCGCTTCTCACCCTGCGCAGCGATACGCGGTGGGAGAACTGCTGAGGATCCATCCCGCGACAAATCTGGCAATAACTGCTCCATCGCACGGAGGCTGTCGGGCAGCACAGAGGTCAAATGCAGAATGTGACAGAAGCGCTGCAATCCGAGCCGCTGATAAGCACGAAGCGCAACTGCCAGCTTACGTAATCGCCCAGGACGACTGAAGGTCGCTGCAATCATCCGTCGCAGTAGCCGCTCCCCCAGCGGCCGGCGATATAGGCGCTCGACCTGTGCGCGCACCGCTTCGATCAGCTTGCCGTACTTAATTCCGGATGGACACGACGTCACGCATGCCTGGCATCCCAGGCAGTGGTCGAAGTGCGACACATACAGGTCGGTTAGTTCCACCTCGCCGTCGATGGCCATGTTGATGAGGTGAATACGGCCACGTGGAGAATCCATTTCCTTGCCCCAGAGGGTGTAGGTGGGACAAGTCTGAAGACAAAAACCGCAGTGGACGCAGACGTTCAACAGGTCCGCGGACGGCGGATGATGCTCATCGAAAACTCTTGTCTTGCCGTCTACCGGGGTTGCGACCGCATCTTGGATCATATGGCCCCCACGAAGCGGCCCGGATTCAAAGTCCGGGCTGGGTCAAATTTCCCTTTGATTTGCTGCATCAACCGAAGTGCGTCCTTTGACGTGCCCCACACATCCAGCGCTTCCTTGATGGATACCGGGCACTGTTGCACAACCAGCGTCCCATCCAAGCGGTTCAGTTCGCTACGAACACCGTTCAGTACTTCCAGGAGTGACGGAACGCGAAGCGCATCCAGGCGCACCTCAGCCAAACCGGTACCCTGTGCCACCAGCGTGGTGGTCACCGCTGGCGGTTGCGCCTGCCGGAATATCGCATTGCAAAGCAATCCAATCTGCGCCGGCAGCACACTGCATTTGCAGATCGCGGAGTTGCCCGTTTTGGCGAACAGTTCTCGCCGCGCCTTCCAAACATCGCCAGAAGATTCAGCGAACGTGTAACCCCCGGCTACCTTGCTCAGCTTGCCGTACGCGTCCTGCAACGACTCGGGGATGCCCTCAAACCGTACGTCAACTACGATGTGGTCGGTTCGGTCTACCCGAACCTGCAATCCGGTGTAAATCAGGTGCGAGTTCAAAATGGCAAGTACGAGTTTGGTTGCTTCCGTCGTGCTGGAGAATGATGTGCTGTACGTGGCCGTGGCGACCGGGATGGGATGCAGGCGGAATACCGCCCGGGTAATCACGCCCAGCGTTCCCAGCGAACCAATGACGAGCCTGGTGAGGTCGTAGCCAGCGACATTCTTGACGACTTTGCCTCCAGCCTTAATTAGATTGCCATCGGACAAAGCCACTTCCACGCCAAGGACCAGGTCCCGAACGGCGCCATAGCGAATCCGGAGCGTTCCGCTGTCGGCCGTTGCCAGCAGACCTCCAACGGTGGCCTTTTCCGGCCATAGCGGGTCTGACGCCAAACGCTGACCGTGCTCCTCCAGTGTGTGCTGAAGTTTGTCGATTGTACAGCCCGCTTCGACCGTCGCAGTCATGTCCCCCCAGGCGTGTTCAATCACCCGGTTGAGGCGCTCGGTCGAAAGGATAAGCTCCGCTTTCTGCGGTCGATTGCCTAACCCGAGCTTGGTGCCTCCGCCCCGCGGGGTGATAGCCACACCAGCGGAGCTGCAATACTGCAGCACCTGTGCAACTTCCTGGGCAGTACCCGGCGCAATCACGCCCCAAGGCAGCATCTCGTCGATCACATCGACCAGAGTCGCCGGCCAAATGTACTCGCGACCCACAATCGCCTCCAGGTCAGTCCACGCACTTTCTATCAGGTGTTGACGTTCATTCATGGTCTGCTCCCCTGGACTTAGTTACCCGCCACTTACAGGCGAGCCTACAGCTGTTTCCCGCGCTAGTATCTCTCCGCCAGCCCCGCTTTCTCGATGGGGTGTGGCTCATAAGCGATTGGCCTCTGCAAATTGGCATCGGTGCCGGGGAACATCTTGGTCGGATTGCAAAGGTCGTATGGATCGAAGGCCTCGCGCAGCCGTTGCATAGCATCGAGGTCCGCAGCGGAGAACATGACGGGCATGAAGTGCTTCTTTTCCTCGCCGATACCGTGCTCGCCGGTAATCGATCCTCCAGCCTCGACGCACAGACGCAAGATATCTTCGGCCAAGGTCATCGCCTGCTGCTCCTGGCCCGCAATACGACGGTCATAGAGCACTAGCGGATGGAGATTTCCATCACCGGCATGAAATACATTGGCCACGCGCAGCCCAGCATCCGCGCTGAGGCGATCGATCTCTCCCAAAATCCGCGGCAATGCCGTCCGCGGAATTACGCCGTCCTGCACCAGGTAATTCGGCGAGATACGGCCCACGGCGGCAAACGCTGCCTTGCGTCCTCTCCAAACTGCGATGCGTTCCGCTTCAGACTTCGCCAACCGCAGCTCCCATGCTCCGCATGAGGTGCAAATCGGCCCTACTTTTTCCATCAGCAGCTCAACTTCCCGCGCCGAACCGTCAAGTTCCACCAGCAGCAGTGCCTGGCAGTACGGATAGTTGGGATGAACCGCAGCCTCCGCTGCTTCCAGCGCAAGCCGGTCCATAATCTCCATGGCCGCCGGAAACATTCCCGTGGCGATAATGTTGCTCACGGCAGCTCCGGCGTCGCTGCTGGAATTGAATGCCGCCATTAGCGTCTGCGTGCATTCCGGTTTCTTGATAATCCGCAGCGTGATCTTGGTGACGATGCCGAAGGTACCCTCCGAGCCTACGAAGGCGCCGACGAGGTCGTAGCCTGGAGAATCCATGGTCTTACCGCCCAGACGAACCGGGGAACCATCGGAAAGGATGACCTCAAGCCCTACTATGTAGGTCGTTGTTACCCCGTACTTAAAGCAGTGCGCGCCTCCCGAATTCTCCGCTACATTACCTGCTATGGTGCAGACCACCTGCGACGAGGGATCGGGCGCATAAAAGTAACCGTGCGCCGAAACCGCCGCTGTGATCGCCGAGTTCGTCACGCCAGGCTCAACTACCACGCGCGCGTTTGGCACATCGATCTCCAGAATGTGGTTCATCCTGGAGACGCTGATCACCACACCGCCCTTAACCGGCAACGCCCCGCCACTCAGTCCCGTGCCGGATCCGCGCGCCACGAACGGGATTCGCTCCCGATGGCATATCTTCACGATTGCCTGCATTTCTTCCGCTGATGACGGCAGAAGAACCAGTTCGGGAACCACTCGGAACAGGGTGAGGCCATCGCACTCGTAAGTTCGGAGTTCTTCCCGTGCAGTGACCAAGCCCACATCTCCAACGATGGAATGAAATTCACTCACCAGTTGGGAGTCCATTTGGCAACCTCTTATTTTTGCGGTACATGCCGTGGGGGTCCGACAGAAGAACACCCAACATGCCCGTGGTGCTAGTACTCAGCACAATATTCCTAGCGAAACCAATTAGCGGTGATAAGACTCACCACTGCACGTGACCGGCGTGCGACCGGTGGCTGGCCCCGCCAACCAGCATGAAAAAGCTGGCGACCGAACTGATCCTGATCGTGTCGGTTCTAGCCACACCTGCTTCTCCTTACGCCAAGTCGATTACAGATTATGTGACGGTGAAACTTATGTTGGGGAGCGACGGAGGAGCCCAGAATGGCCGAGCTTATCAGGCGGCGAAGGTCACATAACTATAGCTGCTTGATCACAGGAGGCGGGCATTCTTTCATTCATGCAATCGCTTCACCAAGGGTAGCAGTCGCAGGAATTTCCGAGTTTTGCACAGAGACAAGATGAGGGCCGTCGGCCGTCAGCCGTCTAGCATCGGTCGCGGGCATGGAGGGCCCGCTACAAATGCTAGACGCGTTTCTTGCACATCCCTTTTTTCTGAATCGTCACCGGCAAGCGCCGCTGTTGAAAGAACGAGAGTCATTTCTCAGGCACCTGCAAAAACAGGGAACCAGCCGCAAGGCATTGCGGAACCTTTCGGGTGAACTACTCAACGTAGTGCGTCTGTTGCAGCTGAACGAAATGCGAGATGTCTCGCTGGAGGAGATCCGGCGAGCGGCGCGGAGTTGGGCGCGCCAGCAGCGCACGAATCCAAAAGCGCATTCATACGCCAACTCCGCGAGGTCCTTTGCATATGCGGCGAAGAAATGGCTGCGATTCCATGGGCGGCTGAAGCTCCCGACTGCGCCGCCGATGCGATTCGCTGATCAACTCAGCGATTTCGCCCGGTACATGACGGAGGAACAGGGCCTTTCCCCGTACTCGGTTCGATCCCACTGCTCGCAGACGTCGAAGTTCCTGGAATGGCTTGGGGAGCGGCATCGGTTGTTGGCGAGGGCGAGGATTGAGGATGTGGACGAGTTCCTCGCGATGAAGGGCGTCAAAGGATGGAAGCGCAGATCGGTTGCCGTGGCTGCTGACGCACTGCGAGCCTTCTTTCGCTACGCCGAGACACGCGGATGGTGCACCAGGGGTTTTGCGAAGGGGATTCAAGGACCAAGAATCTACAAATATGAAGGTCTACCCGAGGGCCCGAGTTGGAACGAGGTACGCACGCTCCTGAGATCGGTAAAAGGTTCGGGGCCAGCTGACCTGCGGGCACGCGCGGTTCTCTCGTTGCTCGCGACCTACGGTCTGCGGAGTGGCGAAGTGTCGCGACTCATGCTGAGCGATTTCGATTGGCGCGAAGAGGTCTTCGAGGTGAATCATTCGAAACGAGGAAGACCACAACGCTATCCTCTCCTGCGCGAAGTTGGCGATGCCATTCTGCAATACCTCAAAGGGGGCCGCCCGCGATGTGCCTGCCGGCACCTGTTCGTGACGCTCAACCCTCCCTATCGATCGCTTGGAACATACGGTCTGTGGACGCTGACGAGCAGACGACTCAGAGCAGCTGGGATACAGTGCCCCAAAAGAGGACCACACGTCCTGCGGCACGCATGCGCCACACACTTGTTACGGCAGGGCATGTCGTTCAAGGAGATCGGCGACTTGCTTGGGCACCGAAGCCTTGAAGCCGTTGGAATCTATGCAAAGGTCGATCTTCCCGCGCTGCGCGCTGTGGCGGCCGTCGACCTGGGAGGGCTGGCATGAAGCTCTCCCAGGCAGTTGACCTCTACGTCCAGCGCAAGCGAGATGCTGGCTTGCGGTTCGACGGTCCTGTGAACCGACTGCGTTCGTTTCTTCGCCACTGTGGTGATACTGATCTTCGCCGCATCACAACGCAGCAAGTGACCGCCTTCCTCGATGGTTCGGGGAGTATGCCCAGTGGCTGGAATGGCAAGCTGGGGACGCTGCGCGCCTTCTTCGATTACTGGGCAGCACGCGGGAGGCTGAAAACATCTCCACTGCCCTCTGCTCGCAAGGTGACGCAGTGCTTCGTTCCTTATATCTACACACGATCGGACCTTCGCTTACTCCTCGACGCTGTGCCGCACTGTCAACGAAGAGCGGCCTGTGTCATGTCTGAGGGCACTTTCCGCACGTTGTTGCTGTTTCTCTATGCAACTGGCATGCGGCTCGGCGAAGCGCTTCAGCTTCGGCTCGTGGATGTGGATCTGATGCTCGGCATCGTCACCATACGGGGTACGAAGTTCTATAAGTCGCGCCTCGTGCCGTTCGGACCCGATGTCGAGAGGCACGTCCGGCTATACCTTCACCAGCCGAGACGACGAAACCAACCCCATCGACCCTTGTTTCAAACGAAGAACGGTAATCCGATCTCGGCCCTGGTTGCCTGGACAAGCTTCGCGCGCTTGCGAGGAATCGCAGGCATCGAACGCCATGACGATTCGTACTTCCAACCCAGGCTCCATGATCTGCGACACACATTCGCAGTTCATCGGCTGACCGAATGGTACCGACAGAATGCGGACGTGCAGCGTTTGCTTCCTGCATTATCCACATATCTGGGCCATGTCAGCCTGAGCTCAACCCAGCGATACCTCACCATGACTCCAGAACTACTCGAGCAGGCAAATCTTCGATTCGAGCGGTACGCGTGCGGAGGTGCCGATGAAAGATAATCGCGTTCTGGCGCCATGGATCAAGCGCTTTCTGCTGGAATACCTCCCTGCGGATCGCAACTTCGCCCGTAACACGCAGCACAGTTATCGTGATGCACTCCGGCTGTTCGTGATCTTCGCCAGCGCTACCCTACGTAGGAAGCCGGATGAGCTGCTGGTGGAAGAACTCGGCGCAGATCTGGTGAAGAAGTTCATGTGTCACATCGAGGAAAGACGAAAGTGCTCCGTCGCAACGCGCAACCAGCGATTAGCTGCATTACGGACGCTGGCGAAGTTCGTCGGCGAGCACAGCCCAGAACATCTGTCCTGGTGCGCGCAGATCCGCAACATTCCTTTCAAGAAGTCGGAGCACAGGCCAATCGCGTATCTGGAAAAAGATGAAATCGACACGCTGCTCGCCACCCCTAAACGTGGCAGCCAACTTGGATCGCGAGATTATGCTCTGTTGTTGTTCCTGTACAACACCGGAGCCCGTGCGGACGAGGTGGCCCAACTGACGATCTGCGACCTGCGATTGTGTGGACCACAGGAAAAATCCCAGTCACTCGTGCAACTGCGAGGTAAAGGAAACAAGATCCGCTTCTGTCCGCTGTGGGCTTCTACTACTGCGGTCTTGAAGGAACTGATCAGGGGACGGAACGAGCAGGAACGAGTGTTCCTTGGTCGGTCTCGACGAGCGATGACACGATTCGGTGTGCACGATATCGTTACCCGCTACGCCCGGTTGGGGAGGGGCAATCGGGCTGGCTTGCGCCACAAACGAATCGGGCCGCATACGATTCGGCACACCACAGCTACCCACCTGTTACGGGCTGGAGTCGATATCAACACGATCCGCGCATGGCTGGGCCACGTCTCTATCGACACTACGAATATCTATGCGGAAACCGATCTGGAGATGAAGGCGAAGGCTCTGGGCATGTGCGAAGCCAAACTGCGGCAACCGCGAAAACGTTGGCGGGACAATCCTGACCTGCTCAAGTTCCTGGCTCAACTCTAACCAACTTATGTGACGTTCGTCGTGGTTGGAAGCCACTTTTTATCTGCCAACCGACGCTGAACGTCACATAAATCTGGGGACAACATAATCTTCATTATGTTGGGCACAACATAATACAGACTACATTGCGCGCTGGCTTGAACTTAGATTCCTGAACGGCGACCCAAGCGAATTGTTCGAAGCCCTTCCGATGCACATTCAGGCAGCGATGGAGAGGGGGAGGACGAGAGACGAACCCATAAGGTAAAAGAGTTCGCATGAGGTGAGAATGGAGACCCGTAATGACGTCCAACAGCTCAGTTCACGAGAAGATTCTGTTATCACCGGGCGAGGGCGCATTTGCACTTGTCCGAGATGCCGACTGCACGTTCAATTGATGCAACCAGCCCCAGACAGGACTGACTCCACGCCAGATCTCTGGACAGATGCCGTTTATTGTTCCCGATCGGTCCAATTTTGCTAAGGCGACTTCGGACAGGTTTGACCTTCGGATTGCCCGTGATAAGGGAGCGAACCAGCAAGGCAGGTGTTTTGTGGTTGTTCGCTCCTGAACAGCGGAGTCCAGAAAAGGACATCGCGCCACCCTTATTTCCCACATTAATCAGATCTCCTTCCCGCTTTTTAATGGTTTGTGAGTTGCGACAGATCGGCGTAAGAATTGCACTCTCCACTTTGTTAGGCCATTCGACCAAAGTCTCTGCGCTGGATTTAAGGCATCGGAAGACACTTATGACCGTCCTGCTTCAGGATCTCCGCTACGCCGTGCGCATGCTGCGCAATAACCTGGGTTTCACGGCGGTTGCAGTGGTTACGCTAGCGCTCGGCATCGGCGCCAACACTGCCATCTT
>CAZDYZ010000711.1:0-7858 GCA_964509525.1 uncultured Acidobacteriaceae bacterium | reverse complement strand
CAACAACCTGCGTTTATTGCGCGAACTCCACAGCGTTCCCGACGAGTATCGCACTGGCCGGTTTGTCTGCGTGATCGCAGTTGCACGCAACGGCCACACCCTGGCGACTTTTCATGGCCGCGCTGAAGGTCTGATTCTGCGCGCGCCTCGCGGCAGCAACGGTTTCGGTTACGATCCGCTCTTCTATTTTCAGGAGATTGGCAAGACCTTCGCCGAGCTTGCGGCGGAAGAGAAGGCCACCTACAGTCATCGAGGCGCCGCCTTTCGCCAATTCCTGCAGTGGGAAGATGAGAGCTGGGAACGTCATCCTCACTCAGACCACTGAAGCATCGCATGGCACCGCGCGCCCCCTGAGCTGTCCTGCATTCAGAACGGTGGCCGCGGGCAGCTTTCGCCTATTCTGCAGGGAACCCATCGAACTCTGGACGATTGCGCTGAAAGAATCCTGCGGCCGATCGCAAGATCCCGGAACAGCGGCCCGAGGTATGCCACTGGCCGGGAGAGCCAGGCGCAGAGAAGCGACCTGCGGGTCCCCGCAATTCGTCTGATAGAGTCATGTCTGCCTGGAGTGAACCAATGATCCCATCTCGCTTCGCTCGCAACGGTTTCTGGGTCGCCTCGGTACTCCTGCTGGCGGCGAATTCGGCGACGCAACAACGTCCCAGCGCCGATCTTATTATCACCAACGCCAAGGTATGGACGGTTGATCCCAGCAAACCGACGGCTGAAGCCGTGGCGATGATGGGGGATCGCATTGCTGCTGTAGGCTCCAATGCCGAGATCGACACCTGGCGCGGCGCTCAATCCAAGGTGATTGATGCCGGAGGAAAACTTCTGCTACCTGGCTTCAACGACGCCCATGTGCACTTCATTGACGGTGGACTGCAACTTGATGCGGTAGACCTTAAAGATGCTGATTCTCCGCAGCAGTTCACCGAACGTATTGCGGGGCGCGCGCGCCGTTCTCCAGCCGGAGAGTGGATTTTAGGCGGCGATTGGGACGAGCAGCGCTGGACTCCGCCGCAGCTGCCCACCCGGGAGCTTATCGACCCGGTGACGCCCAACAATCCAGTGTTGGTGAGCCGTTATGACGGACACATTGCTCTTGCCAACTCCGTGGTCCTGAAACTGGCTGGGATTACCGCAACGACACCGGACCCGCCCGGCGGCCAGATCGTTCGCGACCAGAACGGCAACCCGACGGGAATTCTGAAGGATGCGGCCGTGACCTTGGTCCACAACGTGCAGCCCCCGCTTAGCCACGAGCAGCTGCTGCGGGCGGCGCGTCGTGCCCTGGAGTACGCAGCCTCGCTGGGCGTCACCAGCGTGCAGCACATGAATCCGGAATATGCCGAGGTCGCTGTCTATTCGGAATTGGCGGAGCGGGGCGAACTGACGACGCGCATCTACGCAGCTCCCCGGCTTGCGGGATGGGACGACCAGGCCAAGATTGGCCTGCGTCGTGCCTGGGGCTCCTCATACTTGCGGCTGGGTGCTCTGAAGACTTACGCCGACGGTTCTCTGGGCGCCTCCACAGCTTATTTCTATCAGCCCTACACCGATGCTCCCCACACGCGAGGCCTGCTGTCGGACGAGTTGCAGGACCTCTCCCGCGAGCGTGAACGCCTGCTGAGGGCCGATGCCGCCAATCTCCAGGTGTGCGCACACGCCATCGGCGACGAAGGCATTTCCATCATGCTCGATCTGTTCAGCGACGTGGAAAAAGCCAATGGCGCGAAGGACCGCCGCTTCCGTATCGAACACGCACAGCACATGGCGCCGAAGGACTTCGAACGCTTTGCGAAGCTGAAAATAATCGCCTCGGTGCAGCCCTACCACGCCATCGACGACGGGCGGTTTGCGGAGGGACGCATCGGTTCCGAGCGCATCAAGACAACCTACGCCTTCCGCACGTTTCTTGACCACGGCGTGCGGCTAGCGCTGGGCACGGATTGGGATGTAGCTCCGCTCTCGCCCATGTGGACCATCTACGCGGCGGTTACGCGTGCCACCCTTGATGGCAAGCACCCTGATGGCTGGGTGCCGGAGCAGAAGCTAACCGTGGCCGAAGCTGTCGAAGCGTACACCATGGGATCAGCGTATGCGGAATTTCAGGAGAGGGAGAAAGGCTCCATCGCTCCGGGCAAACTTGCCGACGTTGTGCTATTGAGCGACAACATCTTCAACATCGCACCCCGGACGATTAAGGATGTGCAGGTGGAGCTGACCGTGGTGGGGGGAAAAGTTACATATTCTGGTAGGTCGCGGAATTGAATAGCCTTGGTTATTGGGCGCGACCGGCAGCAGCCGCGCCCGGCTGATTATTCACTAGCAAGTTTCAGGTTGTCGTGAAGCCAGCCTTGCGCTTCGTATTCGCACTTCCGGGAGCAGAAAGTTTGCCCGTCACGCGCCCGGCTCGCGCTTTTCAAGTATTGGGAATAGCACCAGAGACAGACTGCTGTGGAAGTGGCTGCGTCATATTGGTTTGGTTGCATGGCCTCTCCAATGGAAAGTCACGATAGGCTAAGTTGCCGGCAAACGCAATGAGCAAAATCGTGGAACCAAGAGAGTCAAGTCGGTGGGACAGAAGTGCTGGAATTTAAACGCGCTCAGGTGCCAGAATGTCGTCGACCGACTCCCGCTTACGTATCAGTCGCGGGCGGCTGCCCGTGACCAGCACTTCAGCAGGGCGCTGCCGTGTATTGTAGTTCGACGCCAGTGCCATTCCGTAGGCTCCGGTGTCGAGGATCGCGAGTAAGTCACCTTCTTTGACCTTGCCAATTTCGCGGTCGCGCGCGAAAAAGTCTCCGGTCTCACAGACCGGTCCCACAACATCGACTTTCTCGGTGGTTCGATCGTCGGAAAGGCGGACGGGAACGATCTCATGGTAAGCGCCATAGAGCGACGGCCGCAGCAGATCGTTCATAGCCGCGTCGACCACGACAAATTGCTTGCCATCGTTGCGCTTGCGGTACACGACGCGAGTGAGCAGTACTCCGGCAGGACCGACGATGGCGCGGCCCGGCTCCAGCAGGAGATGAACTCCGAGACTGCGGAGAGGCGCCTGCACCGCCTTCGCATACTGCCTGGCGGTTAAGGAGAAATCCATTTTGGGGTCCCGTTCATAGGCAATGCCAAGACCGCCGCCAGCGTCAACGTAGCCAATGTCGTGTCCTTCTGCACGGAGGGCGCGGACCAGCGCGGCCACACGACCCATGGACTCACGGAACGGAGCCACATCCGTGATCTGCGAGCCGATGTGAACGCTGACCCCTGCAGCCCTGAGCCATCGGCATTGGGAGCCTTGCCGGTAAAGGCTGAGGACATCACGCCAAGGCACGCCGAACTTATGCTCGTGCAAGCCAGTCGAGATGTAGGGATGGGTCACAGTGGTGACATCGGGATTCGCGCGCACCGCGAATTGCGCCATCTTGCGAAGGTGCGTGGCGCAGACTGCCAACAGCTCAAGCTCACTCGCACTTTCCACATTGAAAAGCAGAATACCGGCCTCGAGTGCGAGATTGATTTCTTCAGCCAGCTTGCCGACGCCGGAAAAAACCACTTTGCGAGCGGCTTTGTTGCCCACGGCCCTTACTCTCTGCAATTCACCCCCGGAGACGACGTCAAATCCGGCGCCAAGTCGAGCCAGCAGGCGCAGAATGGAAAGATTGGAGTTGGCCTTTACCGAATAGCAGATGGTGTGGTCACAGCCGAGAAATGCCCTGTCGAATTGCTGGTAACGCTGCTCAATAGTTGGACCGGAATAAACGTACAACGGAGTGCCGTAGCGCTCGGCCAGCCTGCCAAGCGGAACCGAGTGGGCATGCATTTCCCGCTCCGATTTGCGCAACCGTCGCTTATCCGTGCAGTAGGCGAATGCTGGGAATCTCTGTGCCGGATTTTCGGCTTTCACTTTTTGGAAGACGTTCCTTTCACCTTGATGGCTACGATGGTTTGATCATCAAAGGTATCTACCCCCTCGGCGTGATCGGAAACGGCGGTGAATATGGTGTCTACCAAGTCCTCGGCGCTGCGATGCGCCTTTTCCCGGACAATTCTCTCCAGTCGCTGGCGGCCAAACAGCTCGCCTTTGGAGCTTGTAGCGTCGAGGATTCCATCGCTGAAAAACAGGAAGAGGTCACCGGCATGCCCGCGCATCTTGACCTCCTCGTAGGTCGCATTGTGGAACAATCCGATCGGCAAACCGGTGGTTTGAATGCAGTCGATCTTTCCCTGGTGGCAATGAATCGGGGGCGGCAATCCGGAATTCGCAATGTGCAGCAGTCGCTGGTTGTCGTCCCAGATGGCATAGATCATCGAGACGTATTGCGCTTCAATCGGCCGCTCGGATAGAGAAAGGTTGAGTGCCTCCAACATGGCGGCCGCGCTGGGTTCTTCGCTGGCAAGGGAGCGAGCGATGCCACTGACCAATGCCGCATAAATAGCGGCCGGAGCGCCCTTGCCGCTCACATCTCCCACCACGATGCCAGTTACACCCTGCCCGCTGTACTTCAAGAAGTCATATAAGTCGCCGCCCACCTGGCGGGCAGGGGCGAAGCGCGAAGCCACTTCAGCATGGCGAAAAACCGGGACCTTGGGCGGCAGCAGGCGGAACTGAAGCTCGCGCGCCAGCGCCAGATCCTGCTCCAGGCGTTGTTCCTGACGCGCAATCTGCTCGTACAGTGTGGCATTCTCGATCGCGATCGCCACCTGCGCGGCCAGCGTAGTCATGATGCGGACGTGGTCTTCGGTGAAGTAGCCGCGGCGGGTGTGCTCGATGTCGAGAACCCCGATCACCTTGTCCTTGTAGATCAGCGGGATGCACAGTTCCGAACGGGTTTCGGGGTTTGCCTTGATGTAGCGGGGATCCTTGCTGACGTCGGGAACCAGCACAGCCTGCCCATGTTGCGCCGCATATCCTACCAGTCCAACCCCCAGGGGAATCTCGTATTTCCGGTGCACACTTTCCTTGAAGCGCAGGGAAAAGCGGTGCTCCAGCACAGTGCCGGTCTTATCGAGCAGCAGGATGGAGAACATCTGGTAATCGATAATGCGGGTCACCAGATCCGCAATGCGCTGCAGCAGTTCATCCACGTTGAGGATAGATGTCAGCTCGCGGCTGATCTCGGTAAGCAAGGTGAGTTGTCGGGCCTGGCGCGAGACCCGTGTGTACAAGCGCGCATTCTCGATGCCGGCGGCGATGCGTGAAGCGAACAGCGTCAACAGACGCTTGTGCTCTTCGGTGAAAGCTCCCGGTTGGGGCGCTTCGACATCAATCACGCCGATCACTTTGTTCTTGGCGATGAGCGGTACCGCCAGCTCGGAACGGACGCCGGGGGTTGCGTTGATGACGTTGTCCTCAGCAGTCAGGTCGTTTACCAATACGGCCTGGCGGGTCTGCACGGCGCGTCCCGTCACGCCCTGACCAACTTTGATAACGATGCGCTCCGCGACTTCAGGCGGATGCCCAACTTGAAATCGTACCCGCAGCTCCTGGGTTTTCTCATTCAGCAGCAGGATGGCAAAAATCTCGTAATCGATGACGCGCTTCAACATCTCGGCCACGCGCTGCAGCAGGGTATTCAGGTCCAACGTAGTGTTAACCGCGTCGGCGACTTCGAGCAGATAGCTGTCGAAGGCGGCCGACACCAAAGGATGTTGTAGGGGAGATGGCATCAGGCTGGAGTTCTTGCTTACCATCATAACAGTCCGACCTTGACTGCCGTTAAAGCTGTGATTCGGAGCAGCGGAACAGCATTCAGGAATAAAACAAAAGCGCTCCCGCGAACAAGGGAGCATGGTAACACCGCAACTGTTTTGCACCATTGGTCCCGGCACGCAGGGTTTGTTAAGTTGCAGCCCTGCGGCGCAGCCACTAGAATTCTCCCCGGCCAAAGGAGGGAGAGAGAGAGATGACATTACCCGAGTTCAAGCAACTGGTGGACGAAGCCAAATCTCAGATCGGGGAGATCACTGCCGATGATGTCCGACGCATGCAGCAATCGGGTGAAGATTTCATATTGATTGACGTGCGGGAGAGCGAAGAACACGCAAAGGGCACCATCCCAGGCGCTATCAAGCTGCCGCGCGGCATTTTGGAAGTCAACATCGACCAGATCACGACCGACAGGGGCCGTAAGCTGGTGCTTTATTGCGGTGGAGGCAGCCGCTCCGCGCTGTCCGCTCTCAATCTGAAGAAGATGGGATTTCGCAACGTCTTTTCACTCGCCGGCGGTTATCGCGAATGGCGAGAAGGGCGTACGGTCTGACTCTTCGTCCGGCGACTGATCAGGGAGGATCGACCATGAACCTGCAAGGCAACCTTGTCACGTGGCTGGGCCACGCGACCTTTCGCATTGAAACCAGAGATGGTGCCACGGTGTACCTGGATCCCTGGGTGATGAGCAATCCCATGTGCCCGGAAAAGGAGAAGGAGGTGAGCAAGGCCGACGCACTGATTTGTACGCATGGTCACTTCGATCACATCGGCGACGCGGTTAGGATTGCGAAGCAGCATGACCCCAAAGTGGTCGGCATCTTCGAACTTTGCGCCTGGATGGAAAAGAAAGGCGCCAAGCAGATCGCTCCTATGAACAAGGGCGGGACCCAAACCATCGCTGGGATCAAGATCACGATGACCCACGCGGTGCATTCCTGCGGCATCGTGGAGGACGATGGCAGTGTTGTTTATGGCGGTGAAGCCTGTGGCTATGTGCTGGAGTTGCCCGGCGGCGTCAAGTTGTATCATGCCGGGGACACGGCTGTGTTCGGGGATATGCAAATCATCCGCGATCTTTACTCACCCGAGATTGCGATGTTGCCGATTGGCGACCACTTCACCATGAGTCCGCGCGAGGCTGCATACGCCTGCAAACTGCTGCAGCCAAAAACCGTCATTCCCATGCACTTCGGCACGTTTCCCGTGCTGGTTGGACGTCCGGAGGATCTGAAAAGGCTGCTGGGTGCAGGCGGTCCGAACGTTCTCGAGTTGCGGCCAGGCCAGACGGTGAGCTGACGGGAAGAAGACAAGATGCCAATCACGGATGACCGCATCGAAAACTATCTCTACGCACTGCTGCCGGAACGCGAGCCGGTTTTGCAGGAGATGGAACGCCAGGCGGAGCAGCGCAATATCCCGATCGTTGGACCTGCTGTGGCTCGCCTATTTTACCAATACGCGCGACTTATCAATGCGAAGACAATCTTCGAGATGGGCTCTGCGATCGGTTACTCGACCATCTGGTGGGCCAAGGCCGTTGGTGAGGGCGGCAAGGTCCACTACACCGATGGCAGCCGCAACAACGCCGACGAAGCCCAGCAATACTTTCAGCAGGCAGGCGTCGTTGACCGCATCGAGGTCCATGTCGGTGATGCCTTGGAAATCCTTTCGGAACGCAAAGAACGTTTCGACATCCTTTTCAACGACGTGGACAAGCACGACTATCCCCGCGTGTTTCACCTGGCCGCGTCGCATGTTCGCAAAGGCGGCCTGTTCATTACCGACAACGCACTGTGGCATGGCGATGTGAGCTATGCTGCCGGCAATGCGCAGCTTGCCAGCACTGCCGCACCTGAAGAGTCCACCAAGGGCGTCGTGGAGTTGAATCGTCTGCTCTATTCGTCGAAGGACTGGTTCACCACCATCGTTCCACTGCGTGACGGCGTGGCAGTGGCGATGCGACTCTGATTGCCATGCCGGAATCCGCTGGCTTCGACATTCTTGCCATCGCCGCGCACCGCGACGACGTCGAGCAAACCTGCGGCGCTACACTGCTGAAGATGGCCGAGCGCGGTCGTCGCACCGCGATCCTTGATCTTACCCAGGGTGAGATGGGAACACGTGGTAGCGTCGCTGATC